>JBDSEP010000303.1:0-6342 GCA_039919985.1 Tepidiformaceae bacterium
AACTCAGGGGATAACCAGTTCCTGGCCCGGGTGAATCATGTTGGGGTCGCTGATCTTGTCCTTGTTATGCTCGAAGATCGTGTCCCAGTGCTTGGCGTCCCCATACATCTTCTGCGAGATCGCGCTGAGCGAATCTCCGGGCTGGACCACGTAAGTCTGCGGAGCGGATGGCGCCTCGGCGGCGGCAGGCGCGGCTTCGGATGCGGACGCGGCCTCTGCGGCAGGAGCGGGCTCCGCAGCTTTCGCGGCCTCACCCCGCTCGGACGCTTCCTTCTGCGCGCGGGCATCTGTATCGAACTTGGCCATCACGTCATCCAGCGAGCTCGTAGCTTCGTCGCCCTCCGGGTTCGTGGTTTCCGTGCCTTCGATTTCCGACATTCAGTATCCCTCCAGGTTTTTCCGGGGCGAGCGTAGCATTAGGGCCGAAACAATCCTGTGCTGATTTTGCGATGCCGCGAGACGGCTGCGTTGCAATTCTGGAGTGGTGTGGTCGGCGAGAAGGCCGACTCGTGGACGGCACGATGAAGCGCTGCCTCAGAAGCCGTTCGTTCCATCCGTGAAGCGGAGTGCATCAAGCAGAACTCCGCCCGACGAAATCTCCCAGTGGAGGTGCGCGCCCGTGGAGAGGCCGGTGTTGCCGGACATGCCGATCACCTCGCCCGCCTCGACTGCCTGGCCGTCTGCGACGCCGAGAGTGCTCAGATGCGCGTACCCGGAGAAGAGCCCGCCCCCGTGGTCGATTATCACCATGTTTCCGCGCACCTGGAGTTGTCGGGCGAGTACCACGCGCCCGGCGTTGGTGGCGTGGACCGGGGTGCCGATAGAGACGCCGAGATCCGTCCCGCCGTGGTGCCCAGCGGGTTCGGAGCCGTTGATCGAACGCTGTTCCCCGAAACGCGCGGTGATCGGGCCATCGAGCGGTAGCTGCCAGCCGCCGGCCCAGAGCTTTTCGACGGTCACCTTTGCGTAGACGCCTTTAAGCGTTGCCAGCTCCGCCGCTACCACCTTCGGGTCGAGTAGCGTTTCTGTCTGGCTTTCCGTGAAGGTTAGCGAGTCCACCGTCCATTGCGTCTTCAGCACGCTGACTGTGTCGTTCAGCGTGCCTTTCGTGCCGTTCGGCTGGGTGAAATCGATGCGGATGGGGTGTGGTCCGGGCGCGTCCTCGGTATCGGTGGGGACGAAGGCGTAGAGGCTTTGCGTCCCGCGTGTGAGCGGCAGCGTTCGCCCGAGGAAAGTGACCGTGCCCGAGCTCACCTGCCCCGTGACGGAGGCGAGGACGCTGCCGGCCTGGTAGATCTGGACGGCGCTAAGCAGGAGCTCAGGCGCCGGGATGGGCGTGCCCGATGGCACCGCCGAGGCAACCCCGGGACGGGTCCCGGCGGGCGTCACCAGGGTGACTACCGCCCCGCCGTCACTGGCGGTGTCGCCTCCGCAGGCTGCGGCCGTGAGCAGCAAGGCCGCACTCAATCCCCAGGCCCAGCTCGAAGCGACGCGCATGGGGTAAGGTTGGCCGACGCCCCAACAAGGCGCAAAGCTCCAAGTTCGCCTCCCACGCTGGCCGTTCGCCAACGTAGAATCGGCGTACCAACTCTGGAGCTTTGTTCTTTGCGATTCGTTTTCTGGCCCGGGCCCAACAACTCGTGGGGCGACACGCTTCGTCTCGCCACGCATGCCGAAAAGAGCGGCTGGGACGGCGTTTACTACGCTGACCACTTCATGCCGAACGCCGCCGATACCCTGGGGCCGACCTCGGAGTGCTGGACTACGCTTGCCGCGCTCGCGGCGCTTGTGCCGCGCATTCGGCTTGGTGCGCTGGTCACGGGCAATACGTACCGCCACCCCGCCGTGCTCGCCAAGATGGCGGCGAACATGGACAACATCAGCGGTGGGCGTTGCGTGCTCGGGCTGGGCGCTGGCTGGCAGGAGAACGAACACGCTGCCTACGGCATCCCCTTCTACACGCTCGGCGGCCGCATGCGGCGGTTCGAGGAGGCGTGCCAGGTAATCACCGGCCTGCTAAAGAACGAGAAGACCACCTTCGAAGGGCGCTACTACCAGCTAACGGACGCGCCCCTCGCACCGAAGCCGCTGCAGAGCCCGCTGCCGCTGCTTATCGGCGGGGGCGGCGAGAAGCAGACAATGCGCATCGCAGCGACCTACGCAACGGACTGGAACGTTTGGGGCACGCCGCAGCTTTTGAAAGCGAAGCAGGTGATCCTCGACGAGCACTGCCGCACACTCGGCCGCGACCCGAAGGAGATTCAGCGGGGCGCCAACGCGCTGCTCGTGCTGAGCGATGACGTCGCGGTGGTGGAACGGATGCGGGGCAGCGGGCGGCCGGTGATCGCGGGCTCCGCCACGGAAGTGCGGGCGATCATCCAGGAGTACATCGATGCTGGCGTGGATGAAGTGGTGATCCCGGATTTCAACCTCGGGACGGAGGCGGACAAAAAGATGACCGTCATGGACCAGTTCGTCGACGAGGTGGTCTCGGCGTTTCGGTAGTCCACAAGCGTCCAGTAATCCCCGAGGGTCAGACTTCGGTGCCGTAGCCTGCGGCGGCGCCGTACTCCCAGCCGTCCAGGTTGGGCGTTTGGAATCCCTGGTGTGCGAGCGAGAGGGCAATCTCCGTTCGATGCTCCACCCCATGCGCCACAGCGTGGACGAGGAAGAAACTCGTGGGATAGCGGTAGATCTTGCCCATGAACGGGAGGTCGACGTCTGAATCCACCTGCAACTGTTCGGCTATTGCCACGAGCGCATCTGCCGAGGTGGTGGCTGCTTCGAGGAGCGCCGGGAACCCGGGCCAACGGCTGGTGCGGCTGAGTTCGCCCTCGTGCTGGCGCCCGTTGGTGCGCAGGACCTGCGTCTGTTGGGCGCCCACGAGATGGACAAGCAGCTCACGGACCGGTCCTGAGGCCTTCGCCATGCGGAAGTTGAGCTGCTCCTCGGTCAGCGGGCGGCAGGCTTCGAGGAGGGTCATGGTGGCCCAGCGGTTGTACTTCAACATCTCGGCTACAGGGTGGTTCAACGGCCTGCAGTGACGGCGATCCGGCCGGGCGAACCTTCGCGGAGGATTGGCCCGAGGACCTGGATCGCCTTGCAAAGTTCTTCGCCCACTTCGCGCCCCACATCGGTTGTGAGCTTTGTGAACTTGAAGACGCGATGGAGCCTGCGCCAGGAGGCTGTCCACTCCTCGAGTTCCCACCCTGGGCCCAGCGCGGCCATCAGTTCGCTCGCGCGATCCGAGAGACGGAATGCCCAGGCGTCGTTCTGTTCGACTGCGCCTTCAAAGTGCAGACCCACTTCTATCTGCCGCTTCCCGAGGCTGGTGTTGATCTCGAAGTGATTTTGTGGCTCGCCGTAGTTCAGCTGGAGGATGGTCCACATGACTTTGCGGGTGAGCGCGGGGAAATTGGCGGGAAGCCCGGCGAGCGCCTGATCTTCGCAGAAGAAGGCGAACTCGCGAGCTTTTAGGGTGCCCTGACTCGTCGGCATGGCTCAGTCTACATCTGCGAGTATCGCTCCGAGGTCGGGTCGACTGAACGGCGTGCCCTAGAATGGGCACGTGGATTATTCGCAGGCCATCTCGTATCTGCTCTCGCTCACGGATATGGAGCGCGGCTTCCAGGCCTCCCCCAATCCGACGATGTCGCTCGGCTCCGTGCGCTCGCTGCTTTCGAGGCTGAACGACCCACATCTTGGGCGCGGCACGGTCCACATCACCGGGTCGAAGGGGAAGGGGAGCACGGCTGCGATGATCGCGGGCGTCCTGCTGCGCAACGAGGAGAATGTTGCGCTATTCACCAGCCCCCACCTGCACTCATTCACCGAACGCATAGCGTTGGACGGGGACGCAATCTCCCCGGAGGAGTTCGCCGCCGGGCTGGAGGCCATCCACGCGGCTGTGGAGGCGGAACGTGAAAGCGTCCACGGGAACGTCAGCACGTTCGGGGTGCTGACCGCGCTCTTCTTCTGGTTGGTGCGCGCGCAGGCCCGCCGGATCGACTGGCAAGTAGTGGAGGTTGGTCTCGGCGGCACGTACGACGCGACGAACGTCTTCGAGGAGCCCGATGTGGTGGTGATCACTCCGATCTCCCTCGAACACACGGCGATACTCGGCAGCACCCCTGAAGCGATAGCCCGGGACAAGTCCGGCATCATCCAGGCTGGATGCACCTGCGTACTCGCTCCCCAGCGCGATCCGGCAGTGGTTTCGGTGGTGCGCGAGCGCTGCCAACTGGTGGGCGCGAAGCTGGTGAATGTGGCTGAACTCTACGAGGGGCAAGCTCTGGAACGATTTCCCTTCGGCCAGTCTTTCGTCTTGCGTGGCCCGCTGGGTTCGCGCGAAATGCGCACGCCGATGCTCGGCGAACATCAGCTGAGCAACGCAGCGACCGCTGTCGCGGTGGCAGAGGCGTTGCGGGCACGCGGGCACGCGATCTCCGAGTCCGCAATTATCGACGGGATAGCCCACACGCGTATTCCCGGCCGGCTGGAAGTGATGGGGCAGAAGCCGCTGATCGTGGCCGACGGGGCTCACAACGGCGAGAGCGCCGAGGCCCTCGCTGCCGCACTGAAGGAGTACTTCACCTGGCGGCGGCTCTTCCTGGTTATTGGCGTCACCGAGGATAAGGACGTCCGGGCGATGGGGTTCAAGCTCGCCCGCCTTGCCGAACTTATCGTCTGCACAGGCTTCAGCAACCCGCGATCGCGCGACCCGTACGATATCGTGCAGGAGATCGGCTTCCTCGGACCCGCGGCGGTGGCGGAAGCGACCGTCTCGGACGCGCTCGAAACTGCGCTCGCCCACGCCGAACCGGAGGACGCGGTATGCATTACCGGCTCGCTCTATGTCGTCTCGGAGGCGCGAGAGCTGATCCTCGGCGAATCGGTCTTGCGCGCGTAATCGGAGCGGTCGGCGGGTTTCGAGTACTGCGGCTTGCGGGGCAACTCCCTTTGCGCTTTGTCCGGCGCTTCGGCAGTCTGATTGAATGACGTTCGCCGAGGCCCTCCACGGGGGGCGCTTCCCGGTCGCATTGGAAATTACACCGCCGCAGAAACCGCTCCCGGCGGTGCTGCTGCGACGCGCCACGCTGCTCGGGGGTGCAGCCAGCGCCGTAAACGTGATTCAGCGCCCGGGGCGACAGTCCAGCCTCGACGCTTCGATCGAACTGCTCGGCGGACCGTTCGAGCCGGTGTGGCACCTGGTCACTCGCGGTGCCGCCCGAACGGAGGTGCGCGCACAGTTGCAGGCGGCGGCTACGGCCGGAATTCGCCAGCTCCTCTGCATCCGCGGAGACCATGCGGGTGGGGACTCCGTCGACACCCCAACCATCCGCGAAACTGTGGCGATGGCGCGGGAGATCGTGCCCGGGGCGACAATCGGGGCGACGCTGAACCAGTATGCGCCGGATTCTGCGGCGGCGATGCGTAACCTCTTGCCGAAGCTCCAGGCGGGGGCAAGCTACGTCCAAACCCAGCCCGTCTTCGAGCTGGCGACGTTGCGACCGGCCGCCGAAGCGGTGAAGGCTGCGTTGCCGGGCGCTGCGGTGGTGGCGATGGTGATGCCCGTGCTGACGCTTGTCGCGGCGGAAAAACTAGAGACGCGAATCGGCATGCGTCTTCCCGAGCGGCTGCGCGGGGGAATGGCGAGCGGAGGAATGGCGGCCTGGGAGTACTTCGACGAGACGCTGGCGACGCTCGCCGAGAGCCCGCTTGTCGATGGCATCGCGATCATGACCTTGGAGATGGACGCGCCGGAAGGGATCGGCCCGCGGATCGTCCAGGGGCTGCGTAGCTCGGGCTGTTTGCGAAGCTGAGCCTTCCCGCCTGAGTCCGCGGCGGATATAAAGTAAAGGCCGTGAAAGTGACCCTTGCCACCTTTAACATCCGCAACATCAACGACCGCTACGAAGAACGTAAACCGCTGCTAGGAGCTGGCTTCGCGAGCCTCGGGGCGGACATAGTTGGCCTGCAGGAGGTGGTGTTTAGCGAACCGCGCCAGGATGACTATCTCAGTGCCCAGCTTCCGGAGAGGCACTATCGCAGCTTCGATGCCCGGATGGAGCGCTTTCCGATGGCCGGCCTAGCGACGCTGGTGGCAGCAGGAGAAGTGGTGTCGCACGAGGAGCTGCGGCTGAGCACCGGCCGGGTTGCGCAGCGCGTACTGCTGGCAATGCCGGGCCAGCGGATGCTCTGGTTCGCGAACACCCACCTCCACCATGTGCCCGCCGAAGCCGGAGTGCGGCTCGAACAGATACGAGCGATCCTCGCATGGCTGGAGAGCGCACCGGCCGCCAACGCCACGGTCCTCGTAGGCGACTTCAACGCGCCGCCCAT
>JBDSEP010000321.1:0-3013 GCA_039919985.1 Tepidiformaceae bacterium
ACAGGCGGCGAGGAAGGTCCCGGCCTCTTCGGGAGGGAGGTCCACGATGATGAAGCCGTCTCCGCCGGAAGCGGCGCACTCCATCGCGGCCCGCGCCTCGCCGAGGGCGAGCACGGGGTTGTAGTAGCCCATGAAGAGGACCGGTGCCTTCAAGCCCTGGGCGCGAGCTTCGCGCACGAAGCCGAAACAATCGTGAAGGGTGATGCCGTGCTCGACGGTGATGTGGTTGGCGTGCTGAATGGTCGCACCGTCGGCCAGGGGATCCGTAAAGGGTACGCCGATTTCGATCACGTCCGCGCCGCCGGCTTCGAGGGCGAGGAGGACAGGGACGGCATCTTCGCGGGTGGGATAGCCGCCGGTGACGTAGGGGATGAAGGGAGTTCGGCGCTCGTTGCGGGCTGCCTGGAAGACTTCTCGAAGACGCCTGGACATTGGTACGAACCTCGGGGGGGACGCGGTCGGCGCCCGATTTGTGCAGATTACGGTCGCGGAGTTAGTTCGCCGCGAGAATGAGAAAGCTCGTGAGATTGAAGAGGAAGTGGAAGAGGACGGCATCCCAGAGCGAACCTCGCGACCAGAAGAGCCAGGCCATGGCGAGCCCGATAGCGAAGAACGGGACCACGCTGCCGGGGTCGAAGTGGACGAAGGCGAAGAGCAGTGCGGAGATCGCGGCCGCCGGCCAGAACCCCCACCTCGTGAGTCCCGCGAAGACAAAGCCGCGAAAGAAGAGCTCCTCGGTGAACGGGGCGCCCACCACCGTAGCCGCGAAGGCTATGGCGAGCGTCGAACTCTCGCGTGAGATGCCGGAAGGTATGGTGCTTTCGGGCACGAGAATTCCCGGCAGAAAGGCGCGAGCAAAGTAGACGTAGCCGGCGACCAGCAGGTAGGCGGCGATGACCGCAGTGGCCGGTCGCCAGACTCCCCAGAAGCTGTACTCGTTGAGCTTGAGCACCCGCACCAGTGCGCTGAACTCCTGTTTCGAAGCGATGCCGACGAGGCCAAAGAGGAGCACCTGGGAGAAGAGTGTGGCCAGCAGCGCAACTCGCAGACTGAACTGGTCGGCGAGAATCTGCGGCGGTTCGGGGAGAGGGAGCGAGTTCGTGGCGGCCACCAGGCGCTCGTCGGCGTACTTCGCGACTTCGCGCAGTTTAACGAAGGCGTCGCCGACATCGTTCGCCTGGAAATCGTGGTTGATGGTGAGGATGACGACTACGGCATTCACGAAGAAGAAGATGGCAACGAACATGGCGAGGCCGATGAGTACCTGCCTCGGGCCCCACGGGTAGACCCGGGCGTTGCCTGCCGGGGCGGCGGTCTCGCTCAGAGCGTTACGCCGAGTGCGGTGGCCACGGTGTGCATGTCCTTATCGCCGCGCCCGCTGAGGCCGATCAGCAGGTCTTTGCCGGGACCCAGTTCCTTGGCGACGCGCAGGGCGTGGAAGATGGCGTGTGATGGCTCGAGGGCGGGGATAATGCCTTCCGCACGGGTGAGGGCCTGAAAGCCCTCCAGGGCCTGCTTGTCATCCACGGCCACGTATTCGGCGCGTTCGGTCTGCTTTAGCCAGGAGTGTTCCGGCCCAACGCCGGGGTAGTCGAGTCCGGCCGAGATGCTGTGCGTCTCCATGATCTGGCCGGCGGCATCCTGCAGGAGGTAGGTGCGGGTGCCGTGGAGCACGCCTGGACGCCCCGCGACGAGTGTGGCTGAATGCTTGCCGGTGCCGACGCCATGGCCGCCGGCCTCGACGCCGATGAGGCGTACGGGGTCATCAATGAAGGGGTGGAAGAGCCCGATGGCGTTACTGCCACCGCCCACGCAGGCGATTGCGACGTCCGGTAGCTTTCCGGCCTGCTCCAGCATTTGGACCCGCGCTTCCTGGCCGATGACCGACTGGAAGTCGCGCACGATAGTCGGGAAGGGGTGCGGGCCGATGGCCGAACCGATCAGGTAGTGGGTCGTCGCGACGTTGGTCACCCAGTCGCGCATGGCCTCGTTTATTGCGTCCTTGAGGGTTTTACTGCCGCTATCGACGGGCACGACCGTGGCACCAAGGATCTTCATGCGGAAGACGTTCAGAGATTGGCGCTGGATGTCCTCGGTGCCCATGTAGACGGCGCATTCGAGGTTCATCATCGCGCAGACGGTGGCGGTGGCCACGCCATGCTGTCCGGCTCCGGTCTCGGCGATCACGCGCGGCTTGCCCAGGCGCTTCGCGAGCAGGGCCTGGCCGAGAGCATTGTTGATCTTATGCGCGCCGGTGTGCGCGAGGTCCTCGCGCTTCAGCCAGATGCGCGCGCCACCGCATTCCCTGGTAAGCCGCTCGGCGAAGTAGAGCGGGGTCGGGCGGCCGACGAAGTGCTTGTTCAGGTCGTCGAGTTCCGCCTGGAAGGCGGGGTCTCGGCGCGCCTCCATGTAGGCCAGTTCGAGCTCCTCGTGGGCGCCGACGAGCGTTTCCGGGATGTAGCGCCCGCCGAATTCGCCGAATCGCGGCGAGAGTGTCGTGTCAGTTCCCAACCCGTACCCCTTTGGCCGCGCGAATGAAGGCGCGGATCTTTTCGATGTCCTTGGTTCCGTCGGTCTCCACGCCGGTGGAAACGTCCACCGCCCAGGGCTGTACCTGCGCGACGACTTCGGCGATGTTGCCCGGATTCAGGCCGCCGGCGAGGAGGAAGGGTGTCCGCCGTGCGACTTCTTGGGCAACTTCCCAATCGAACGCTTCGCCTGTGCCGCCGCGAGCCGCTGGCGAAGCAGTGTCCAGCATGATTCCGGCGGAAGCTCCGGGAGTCGCGGCATCCCAGACGTCGAATTCGGTCGTGCCCGGGGCAACGTGAATCGCGCGGATTACCGGCAGGTGAATGCGCGCCGCGAACTCCACGGGCTCACCGCCCGAAAGCTGCACCAGGTCCAGGCCGGCGGCGTCGGCAATGTTGTTCACGTCGTCCGCCTCCATATCCGCGAAGACTCCGACGATGAGCGGGCGCCAGCGGGCGGCGGACTGCTCGATCTCATCTGCCCA
>JBDSEP010000044.1:0-2552 GCA_039919985.1 Tepidiformaceae bacterium
ACTCTTCGCGAAGGCGTGGCGCAGGGCGCTTCCGCGTGGGCAATCGACATCTACCAGTCCTGCGACTGCGTCTGCTCCGGCGTTGGCGTGCGTCAACTGCCCGCTAATCCAAGTTTTGGGGACGACCGTGTCGGCGTCGGTGCAGGCAACCCAGAGATGAGCCGCGGCGCCGACGGTCAGCAGGTGCTCCACGCCAGCGGCGCGCGCCGCTCCAACGTTGCCCCGGTTGACGGAGAGCACAAAGCCAGTCCCCAGCGGTAGCATCGCACGCGCGATGTGGGCGGTACCGTCGCTGCTGCCATCGTCGACCAGCACCACGAAGCATTCTGCACGGGCGTGATCGGCTGCGCGGAGGATAGAGCGGAGGCAGCGCTGCAGAAGGGCCGCCTCGTTCCGGGCGGGGATGACGATGCCGACTCTATGCGACCTCACGAGCGAAGCACCAGGAGTTCGAATGACTGCTCGGTATAGAATGACACCTCGTTGAGCCAAGGAACCTTCCGGAGCGCTTCTCCAACGGCCCCGCCGGGGAGCGGGTAGTTCGTTTCGAGAGTGTAGTGAACGGAAACGAGGGTGGCGTGGGCTCGCATGCTGCTGCCGAGCCTGTGGATGGCCTGCTCCAGCCCTTCGGGCGTTAAGTAGTAGCCAACTTCACTAAGCACAATCAGATCGAACGAACCGTCCGGCCAATCCCCTGGGATGCCCCCCGCGACCACCGACGCGTGCGGGTATGGTCGCAGGCGTTCGCGGGCCTCGCTGGCCACCGCCGGTAGCAACTCCATGGCAACCAGCTCGTCGCACCGCTGCGCCAGCCTTTCGGAAAGGACGCCGATCGAACAGCCGGGCTCGAAGGCTCGCGCGTAGCGCTGTTCGGGGAGCGCCGCCAGGGTAAGGTCGTACTTGCGTCGTTCATACCAGGAGTGCAGAAAGTTCCACGGGTCGCCGGAAGCGGCGTACTTCTCCTCGAAGTAGCGACGGTCAATGGTCAGCTCGCCCGCCATAGCAGCTCCCTATCCTCGACGAAATGGTCCATGAACCCGGGCGGCAGGACAGGCCCATCCTCGGAGTTCGGGCCGAGAGCCTGAAACTGGCTTACGTAGGTGGCTGCAGCGCGCCGCTTCCTTTCGAGGACCTCCCAGGGGAGGCGTACGCGGACGGGCTCACCCTGGGTGATCCGCTCGGGGTGGATTCTCGCCCATACCGCGAACCGCCAGAGCGTGGCACCGACTTCGGCGGCCACTTCCCGCGCCACGCGTCCGGTGGTGTCGTGGTCCGGGTGGCCGTCGGTCTCAAGCGGTGCGAAGACGATGGACGCCCCCTTCAGGCGGACGGCGAGCATCTCTCGCAGAGCGACGGCGTACTGTTCGACATCCGAATCCGGGAGTCCGATGCGAAAACGGGGCGGGTGGATGCCGAGTTCGCGGTAGGCGTTCCGCGTTTCATCCTCGCGCACTTCCCGGAGTTGCCGTTTGGTGATGCGGGAGGAGTTCGCGTGCGAAGCTTCGCCGTCTGTGACGGCGACGATCTCCAACTCGTAGTCCGCGCTCGAAAGCATCGCCATCAGCCCTCCGACCGCGAACACCTCGTCGTCGGGGTGGGGAGCGATGACGACGACCCGGCCCGGCCTGCCAAGGCCGTCCAACGTGAGGTCGTTCGAAGTCATTTGAGTCCTCCTAAGGGTGCCGGCGGAGAATCGAGGAGCTGCCCGATCCTCTCTCGGTCGACCATCGGATGGTGTTGGCGGAGGTAGACAGGGAGGTCCGCAAGCCGCCGCGCCTGACCCGCGTCATGGGTGCTCTTCTCCGTGCCGCCCAGTTCGGCTGCGGCTGCCAACACGCCGAGGCAACCGCGGTAAACCATGTCTCGAAGGCAAAGCGCTCTGAGCTCCCGCTCTTCTGCGGGCGCTTCGGGACAGGCGTCGATGGTGCGGGCGGCGGCGGCGAGTACGGTCTGCATCTGGTTCAGCGTCACCGCTACTTCTGCGAGCAGCACCCGTTGCCCCGAAGCTCCCGAAGAGCGCGACATCACGCCGCGAGCGAGGCCTAAGGCGCCCCCATACCAACATGCGGCTACGTTGCCCGAGCCGTTCCAAAATCCAGGACGCTCCTCGTAAAAGCCTGCAAGGCCTACCTGCCGGAGAGGCTGAACCGACTGGAAATCGATGGAGTGGCTGCGTGTGGCGGCCATTCCCACCGCTTCCCACGAATTGGCATCGATGGCGACACCTGGACCTTGCGCCTCGATTTCGAAAAGACCGACTCCTTGCCCATCGCAGGCCGCCGTCACGAGGGCGCGGTTGACGACATCACTGCCCGAACAGTAGGCGCGTCGTCCTTCGATAGTAAGCGGGGCATCTGCGCTCGTGGAGGCGAGGGGAAAGCCGGCCACCCATACGCCGTAGAGTGGGGATTCAGCCGCTGTCTCTATCCCTGCTTCGGCGAAAATCGCGAGGGCGTCGGAGTGGCCTTCGGCGAGTCTGGCGAGGGAGAGGTCCTCGGCTGCGATCTCCGCGAGTCGCCGGAAACGGGACCATGTGGCCCCGCAGCCGGGTC
>JBDSEP010000059.1:0-2828 GCA_039919985.1 Tepidiformaceae bacterium
CTCCTTCGCTTGCCACTCGAATTTCCGCGGACGCGCTTCGTCCTGCTTCCCTCGCCCGCCGAGACCCTCCCGCAGCCGCTGGCGCCAAACCTTGAGGCCCGCGGCTGGGTCGATGACATGGACGCCGTCTACCGAGAGATTAGCTGCATGGTGCGCCTCACCAGCCACGACGGTACGTCGTTCATGGTCGTCGAGACGCTGGCCCGTGGGCGACAGGCGATCTGGACCTTCCCGATGGAGGGTGCGATACAGGCGAGCGGCTTCGAAGGGGTGGCCGGGGCGCTTCGCAAACTGCTGTCGCAGCACCGGGCGGGGGAACTGCGGCCCAACGAAGAGGGCCAGGCCTACGTCCGTCGCCACTTCGACCGCGAGACGCTCCTCGCGGCGCTCGACCAGCGCTTGCGGGCGCTGCTGCCGGGCGGCGAGGTCATCTGACCAGCGAAAAATGGGGAGCGTGGCGGCGCCCGGGGGTGGCGGCCGCCACACGGGTCTACGCTGCGATGCGGTGCTCTTCGTTGGTGATGAAGTCGCCATCGGCGAGCCAGTTCTTGAACGCCTTGTTCGCGCCGCACGTCTTGCAACGGCCGCCGCTAAGCGGGCCGCTCGCTTCTTCGATGATCCAGTGGTGAGCGTGCTGCGGGGGCTGGTCGGTGAGTTCGAGCGTTTCCATGATGTCCTCCGTGGTGGTTCCTGCCGGGACCGATGACCTGATGTGCGAATCGTTTGGCTGCCCGGGAGCGCCTGCTCCCGTCGTTTGGCTGCCCGAGCCTCCACCTTTAGGGGGAGAGCGCCAAGCGGGTGTGTCACACCTCACACACGTACCTACGTAGGAGAGATGGCCTGCTGTTCACGGGGGTGACGACCAAGCCCCTGGAAGCGCGTCGCGAAAGTAAAGGTCCCGGCTGCGGAGTTGGTGCCTCGAGCGTCGCTCCCCCTCCGTTCGCGGCTCTCCCGTCGCGCCGCGCTCGTCTACCATGTGCGCATGAAGAACGTGCTCTCCAGCATCGCCGGCATCCCCGTGGCCGAACTGGCGCGGCGCTACGGTACCCCGGTATTCGTCTACGACGAGGCGGTCATCGAACAGCGGATCAACGAACTCCGACAGTTCCCGGTGATCCGCTATGCCCAGAAGGCGAGCTCGAACCTCGCCCTCCTCGCCCTGATGCGGCGCAACGGCGTGATGGTAGACGCCGTTTCGGCAGGCGAGATCTACCGTGCCCTTCAGGTCGGCTACTCCGGTCGAAGCGACCCTCCGGGCGTTGTCTACACCGCCGACGTCTTTGACCGCGACGCCCTCGAGATGATCGCCGCGAACCGCATCCCCGTGAACGTCGGCTCGGCGGAGATGCTGGCCCAACTGGGCGCGGTCTACCCGGGCGCGAACGTCACGCTGCGCATCAACCCCGGCTTCGGGCACGGCCATTCGCGCAAAACGAACACCGGCGGCGAGTTCTCGAAGCATGGCATCTGGCACACCGAGATCGAGGAGTGCCTGCGCCTTGGTAAGGCCGTCGGCGTGAATATCCAGGGTCTGCACATGCATATCGGTTCGGGCACCGATTTCGAGCACCTCTCCACTGTCTGCGAGGCGATGGTCAAAGCGGCCAGTCGCGTGGGCGGGCAGTTAGAAGTGATCAGCGCCGGCGGTGGCTTGCCAATCCCCTACCACAAGGACCAGCCCCGCATCGACATCAACGCCTACTATGCGCTCTGGCAGCGCGCCGGCCGCGCGGTGGAGGATATCGTAGGCCACCCGGTCTCTCTCGAGGTGGAGCCCGGCCGCTACCTCGTCGCCGAAAGCTGCTCGCTGCTCACCGAAATCCGCGCCGTCAAACAGATGGGCGAGAACCTCTTCTACCTCGTGGACGCGGGCTTCGAGACGCTCGTCCGGCCCGCTATGTACGGCGCCTACCACGAAATCTCAATCGCCTCGGGCGACGGCCGCGAGATCTCGCGCTCCGCCGACGTCATCGTCGGCGGGCCACTCTGCGAATCGGGCGACGTGTTCACGCAGGAGGAGGGCGGCGTAGTAGTCACCCGCCACCTTCCGGAAGCCCGCGTCGGCGACTACCTGGTGATCCACGACGCCGGGGCCTACGGTGCGGCGATGTCCTCGAACTACAACGCCCGCAAACTCTCCCCCGAGGTGCTTGTCCACGACGGCGTCGTTGAGGTAATCCGCGAGCGCCAGACGTTCGAGCACATGCTGCAGTTTGAACGGGTGCCCGAACGTCTGCGGGGCGAGGCGCTACACTGACGCCCATGACCGCGGTTCGAAAACACCCCCTGCGCGAGCGATTCGAGGTGGAGCGCAGGCGGTCCGCATTCCTCGCCTTTCTGGCGGGCACCGGTACGGGGATCATCGCCACCGACACATGGGTCTCGCACTGGCTCGGCGTACCCGGTGGGCTCGCGGTCGGCGGACTGGCGTACGGCGCCGTCTGGGCATACGAATCGCTGATGTGGCGGCGCAACAATGGCTGAGCCACGTGAACACGCTGGCGGCTTGAGCCATCTCGACTCCACCGGCGCCGCACGAATGGTGGACGTTTCAGCGAAGCAAGACACCACCCGCGAGGCCGTCGCGGAAGGCTTCGTCGTGATGCTCCCGGCCACGCTCGCTCTCATCCTCCAGGGCGCTCTTCCCAAAGGTGACGTCATCGCTGTTGCCCGCATCGCCGGGATTATGGCTGCCAAGCGCACAAGCGAGCTGATCCCAATGTGCCACCCGTTGCCCGTCACCGGCGTCACCGTCGACCTTGCAGCCGCGGGCAGCGACCGCCTGCGAATCAAGGCCACTGTCAAAACCACCGGCAAGACTGGTGTGG
>JBDSEP010000352.1:0-5301 GCA_039919985.1 Tepidiformaceae bacterium
GCCTGCCCTACGGCTACGAGGAGTGGGTGGGGGAACGCGGCGTAACGCTCTCGGGCGGCCAGAAACAGCGCATCGCCATCGCCCGCACGCTCCTCCTGGATCCACGCATCCTGATCTTCGACGACTCCACGGCCAGCGTGGATTCGCAGACTGAGTTCCTCATCCAGCAGGCTCTCCAGGAGCTGATGAAGGGCCGCACGACCTTCGTCATCGCCCAGCGCCTGCGCACAGTGATGCGCGCCGACGAGATTATCGTGCTCCAGAACGGCAAGGTGGTGCAGCGCGGCAAGCACTCCGAACTGCTCGAAGAAGAGGGCCTCTACCGCCGCATCTTCGACCTCGAGTTACGTGACCAGGAGCAGGCCCTCGGCCGGCCCACCGCCGGAGCCGATTCCCGCGACGCCGTGCCGACGCCGTCTTCGAACGGCAACGGCAGCCAGAACGCCCATCCGCCCGCCCGCACGCCTGTCCCCTCCCTCGCCGGAGAAGGCTCCGCCGGGAGTGGCTCGTGATGGCGCCCACAACCGGCGGCCCCGTTACAGCTGAAGGAGCATCGCTATGGGAATGATGGGTGGTGGCGCAGGCGCGGGAGGTTGGAGCACCGGCATTGGCGGCCAGACCATGGGCCCCAACCGAAGCCGCGGCGCGGACGGCTGGGATGACGAGAGCTACGGAAAGGCCTACGACGCGGACGTTGTCCGGCGCTTGCTGCCCTACCTTCGCGACTACAAGAAGCACGCCACCCTCGCTTTCGCCTGCATGGTCATCTCCGCGATCACCAGCTTCATCCAGCCGCTGCTCATCGGGCTAACGGTGAAAGCGGGCATCCAGAACGACAACCGCCAGGTCGGCATCCTCTTCGCCGTGATGGTCGTTATGGCCGTCCTCAGTTGGCTCTCCGCCTACATCCAGCAACTCGTCACCGCATGGATGGGAAACCGCCTGCTTCTCCGCTTGCGCAGCGAAATGTACGACCACATGCAGGGCCTCTCCCTTAGCTTTTACGATGAGATGGAAGTCGGCCGCATGATCAGCCGCCTCACCAGCGACGTCACAGTCATGCAAGAGCTTCTAACCTCCGGCTCGCTCACCTTCGCGGCGGACTTCGTCGGCCTCGGCGTCGTTGTCGTCGTCCTCCTCGTCCTCGATTGGCAACTCGCGCTCGTCACCTTCGCAGTTGTCCCGCCCCTCGTCCTCATCATGGTCTGGTGGGCGAAGCACGCGAAGGCCGCGTTCGTCAACGTACGCATCAAGATCAGCGCGCTTTACGGCACGCTCGCCGAAAACGTATCGGGCGTCCGCGCGGTCCAATCGATGTCCCGCGAAGACGAAAACGCTCGCCGCTTCGACGCCCTCAACCAGGACAACCGCAAGGCGAACATCTGGGCCGGCATGCTCAGCGCAGCCATCATGCCCGTCATCGAACTCGCGGTGGCTATCGCCACATGCGCCGTGGTGATCGTCGGTGGCCTGCGCGCCCTCAACGCCGATTCGTTGGACCAGGGCGAGGTGGCCACACTCTTCGCTGTGCTCACCGCCTTCACCCTCTACGTTGGCCGTTTCTTCGATCCGATCCGTGACCTTGTCCTCCAATACACAATGCTCCAGCGCGCCATGGCCGGCGGCGAGCGCATCTTCGAAGTGCTCGACACCAGGGCTCGCATCATGGACAAGGAAGACGCCGTCGAACTCGAATCAGTCGAGGGACGGGTCGACTTCGACAACGTCGAGTTCCACTACATCGAAGGGGTGCCGATTCTCCGCGGAATCGACCTGCACGTGAACCCGGGCGAGACGATCGCCTTCGTTGGTCACACCGGCGCCGGCAAGACGACCATCACCTCGCTCGTGAGCCGCGGCTACGAAGTCACCGGCGGAGCCATCCGCATCGACGGTCACGACATCCGAGACGTGAAGCGACGTTCTCTCACAAGACACATGGGCGTCGTACTCCAGAACCCCTACCTGTTCAGCGGAACCATCCGCGAAAACATCGCCTACGGCCGCCCCGAAGCGACGGACGCGGCTGTCCGCGAAGCAGCTTCTGCCGTCGGCGCGGACGAGTTCATCGATCGCCTCGACCAGGGATACGACACCGTCCTTCAGCAGCGCGGACAGAACCTCTCCGTTGGCCAGCGCCAGCTCATCAGCTTCGCCCGCGCCATCCTCGCCCAGCCACGGATCCTCGTGTTGGACGAGGCCACCGCCTACGTGGACACCCAGACCGAGGTGATCATCCAGCGCGCGCTGCGCGGACTGCTCAAGAACCGTACCTCGTTCGTGATCGCCCACCGTCTCAGCACAATCCGCGAAGCGAACCGCATCGTCGTGTTGGACCAGGGGAAGATCGCCGAAGTCGGCTCACACGATGAACTGCTCGAAAAAAACGGCATCTACGCCAATCTCTACAAAATGACGTACGAGCAGGAGCAGCAGAAGCAGGCCGAATCCATGGTCGGCGAGGATGAGGCGTTCGCCCGCCGCCGCCAGGGTGAACTCGCCCCGGCGCCCGCTTCAGGCAGCTAACTCACCACCGCGGCGCCGACTTCTGTCGGCTCCTCCGCATCCGGTTCGCCAGGGGCTATCCACAGGTAGACGTAACCCATTGCCCCCGCAAGCATCGAGGCGCCGAGGATGCCGAGCTTGGCGTTCGCCACCAGTGCCGCGCTTTCGAACGCCAGGCCCGCGATGAAGAGCGAGACGGTGAAGCCGATGCCGCACAGCAGTCCCGCACCAAGGATATGCGCCATGCTCACGTTTTCCGGCAGCTCGGCCCACCGCAGGCGACAGGCCAGCCATGCCATCGTCACGATGCCCAGCGGCTTGCCGATGACCAGCCCGGCGCCCACCCCGAGCGCCACCTCGTTCGAGGCCGCCTCCCGGATTGCGGCACCGGAGAGCGGTATGCCCGCGTTGGCAAGCGCGAAGAGCGGCACGATCAGGAAGCTCACCCACGGATGGAGCATTCGCTCGAGGCGGTCCAGCGGGGCGACGCTCTCGCCCATGATTTCTGGCCGCTGCGTCGCCGTCTCCCAGCGCCCATTCATGTCCTCCTCGCGACTGCCCCCAACTCGCGCTCTCGCGAAGAGCCTCCGCGCCCCGGCGGCGAAGCGGCCGCCGTCGACCTGCGCGCGAGCCGGCGTGAGCGCCGCTAACGCCACGCCGGCCAGCGTGGCATGCACTCCTGACTTCAGCACCGCAACCCAGAAGACTATTCCGAGCGCCACGAAAAATCCGCCAGCGCGCATCCCAGCGCGGTTCGCGAGGAAGATCAGCGTGAACAGCCCTATCGCCCACGCGACCGGCTGCCAGGCGATGCTCTCCGTGTAAAACACGGCAATGATCGCGATCGCCCCCAGGTCGTCCACAATCGCCAACCCGAGCACGAACACCTTCAGCGAAAACGGCACCCTGCGACCCAGCAGGGCCAGCGCCCCGAGCGCGAAGGCGATATCCGTCGCCATCGGGATTCCCCACCCTTTTGCGCCCGCCCCGCCCACGGTGAAGACGGCGTAGATCAGCGCCGGAGCGAGCATCCCCCCGGCCGCCGCCGCCACCGGAAGCACCGCCTTCCGTGGCGAGGCCAGCTCCCCTTGCAGCAGTTCTCGCTTGATCTCCAATCCGACGACGAGGAAGAAGATGGACATCAGCCCATCGTTCACCAGGTGGACGAGGTCGCCCTCGATGCGAAAGAGCGCCAGGTCCACCCCGAGCCGCGCGTGCCAGAGGTCGAAGTAGCGCTCGTCCCACGGCGAATTGGCCCAGGCGAGCGCGACCAGCGTCGCGACAAGCAGGACCATGCCACCGGCGGCCTCGGTGTTGACGAATGCTTGCGCCGGGCCAGCGAGCACACCGGCCACGAACCGCCGCCCGGCAATCAGCGGTCCACGCGATGGAGTCACGCGCTCAATGCTACCCTTAAGCAGGCTTCCGCTCCGCTGGCGGCGTTTCCTTGCGGAATCGGCGCGCTCGCCTTCCAAGCCCCGGAGAGCTTCCCGTGCCCACCTACCCACGCCACATCTGGGCGGACCCGCGCCTCGAATCCCGCCTCTCACCACTCGGCGGGGTGGGTGGATTCGCGACCGAGCCGATACCCGCCGGCGACACGCTGCTGGTCCTCGGCGGAATCCCCCTCACCCAGGCCGAGATGGAGCGGACGCTCCAGCGCTACATCGCCGCAGGTGTCTACTTCAATTCCTTGCAGGTGGAGGAATCGCTCCACCTGCACCTCGAAGACGTCCTCCCCGTGCCCTTCAACCACTCCTGCGATTCCAACGCCTGGATGGCCGATGCCGTGACAGTGGTCGCCCGTCGCGATGTCGCCGCTGGCGAGGAGCTGACCGTCGACTACGCCCTCCAGACGGTCCAACCGGTCCCCCTGCTGGAGGTCCCCTGCGCCTGCGGGTCGCTGGTCTGCCGCGGAAAGATCACCGGTGTGGACTGGCGCATCCCGGCTCTGCAGGGCCGCTACGCGGGGCACTTCGCCCCCTTCATCAACGTCCGAATCGCCGCCTTGTCATCGAGCCCTCGCTCCGACTAAACGCCGCGGCGGCCCAACAATCGCCTTCCTGTTACGCTCGATCGACTTACGCAAATCCAAGGTGACTCGATGCCCAACCCGATCCCCGATACCTTCCAGCCCCGCTCTCTCATGGTGGTCGTTGCCCACCCCGATGATGCCGAGTTTATGGTCGCCGGTACCGTCGCGAAATGGGCGAAGCACGGCTGCGAAGTCACCTACGTCGTCGTCACCCGGGGCGACAAAGGGAGCGATGACCCGCTGATGACTTCCAGCAAGCTCACCGAGATTCGCGAGGCGGAGCAACGAGAAGCGGGGTCCATCCTCGGCGTTCGCAACTTCGAATTCATGGGCTATCCGGATGGCTACCTCCAGCACACCCTGGACCTCCGCCGCGACCTCACCCGGCTCGTGCGCAAATACCGCCCCGAAGTGCTCGTGACCTTCGACCCCACCCACCGGCTGGTCGGCGATAGCTACGTGAACCACCCCGACCATCGTGCCACCGGCGACGCCGCGATCGACGCCGTCTTCCCCAGCGCCCGCGACCGCCTCACCTTCCCCGAACTCCTGCTCGACGGACTCGAGCCATGGAAAGTACAGCAGCTCTGGCTCGGGTTCGCCGCCGCCCCAGATGTCTGCGTCGATATCACCGACTCGATCGAAGCGAAACGACTCGCCCTCGCCGCTCACCCCAGTCAGTTCGGCCACGAGATCCAGGAGTTCGTCATCGAAATGGGGCGAAACGACGCCCAGCAGCAGGACTTCGAATACGGCGAGTC
>JBDSEP010000370.1:0-2512 GCA_039919985.1 Tepidiformaceae bacterium
CATACCGCACGGTTTGGGCCTACGGCAGCCTCGGCGACATCATCGCCCTCTTCCGCCCGGTACTCGTTGTCACGCTCGTCATCTTTGGCGCGAACATCTGGGTCCAGGACAGGGACCTCCCGCAGTCCGTGGTCCTGATTGCGGGCGCGCTCGCCTTCCCGGGCATGGCCTTCGTTAAGATGCGCACTCGCCTCCTCCTCCGAATGCCCTGGGCGGCCAGCGCCTCCCAGCGGCTGCTTATCGTGGGCGCTGGACATAACGGCCAGCTTCTCGCCCGCGAACTCCAGAACACGCCCCAACTCAACTACCAGCCGGTCGGCTTCGTGGACGACGACCTGAAAAAACAGCGCCGGCGCCTCCACCGCCTCCGCGTCCTTGGGCCGGTCTCCGAGATCGAGACGCTGCTCCGCCGCCACGACGTGAACGTCGTCGCCATCGCCATCTCGCGCGCACCCGGGCCACTCGTCCGTGAGATCGTGGCGGCCTGCCAGCGCAACAACATCCCCGTCCGCATCGTCCCCGGCGTCGATAACTGGGTGCTCGGCCACCCCGGCTCCGGTGACGCCCTCCGTGAACTGACGCTCGAGGACCTCCTCGGCCGCGAGCCCGTGCAGGTGGACTACGCCGCCTGCCGCCATTCGGTGCAGGATAAGGCCGTACTCGTCACCGGCGCCGCGGGCTCCATCGGCTCCGAACTCTGCCGCCAGGTGCTCACCTTCCGCCCCCGCGAACTTCACCTCCTCGATAACAACGAGAGCGGCCTCTATGACCTCTCGCTGGAGCTCGCCGGAGTGTCCCCCGAGACGACGATCCGCCTCTGGGTCGGAAACGTCGTCGATGTCGAGAAGGTGGACGACATCTTCAACCAGATCCGCCCCGACCTCGTTTACCACGCGGCCGCGCTCAAGCACGTTCCCCTGATGGAGGAGCACCCCGACGAAGCCTTCCGCGTGAACGTCCTCGGGACGCTCAACGTTGCCAGCGCCGCTCGAACCTATGGCGCAGGACGCTTCGTCCTCATCTCCACCGATAAGGCCGTGCGCCCCACAAGCATCATGGGCGCCACCAAGCGAATCGCCGAACTTCTCGTCCTCGCCTTCGCACAGACCAGCGAGTTGACCACCTACTCCGCCGTCCGCTTTGGTAATGTCATGGGAAGCCGCGGCTCTGTGGTGCCCACCTTCATGCGTCAGATCGAGCGCGGCGGCCCAGTCACCGTCATGCACCCCGAGATGATGCGCTACTTTATCAGCATCCCCGAAGCCGTAAGCCTCGTCATCCAGGCGGGCACCTTCGGGGGACACGGCAACATCTACATGCTGGATATGGGCCAGGAGATCAATATCCTGGAGCTCGCCGAGCGCATGATTCGATTGCGCGGCCTCCGCCCCGGTCAAGACATCGAGGTCGTCTTTACGGGCCCTCGTCCCGGCGAAAAACTGCGCGAGGAACTCGTGGCGGATTTCGAGCAGATGCAGGCTACCGACCACCCAAAGGTGATGCGCCTGACGGCTGGAGTCGACGTCACCGAATCCGAGATCCTCCGCATCATCGCCGAGATCCGCACCGGCATGTGGGATGACAAGCAGGATCTGCGCCGCCGCATTCACCTCGTTTCTCGTAAGTACTCTCTCGATGGCGATGATCACAGCACCACCGAAAAGCCCGGCCAGCGGTCCGCTCTGTGAGCTTTAGGGTCCACCCCACGGCCGACGTAAGCGCCCAGGCTTCGATCGGCGAAGGGGCCAGCGTCTGGCACCAGGCGCAGGTCCGTGAAGGCGCAGTCATCGGCCCCGGTTCGATCATCGGTAAGGGCGTCTACGTCGGCGCCGATGTCTCGCTTGGCGCGAACTGCAAGGTGCAGAACTACGCCTGCCTCTACGAAGGCGTCTCGCTCGAGGACGGCGTCTTCATCGGCCCCGCCGTGGTCTTCACCAATGATCGCTTCCCTCGAGCCATCAACCCCGATGGCACTCTGAAGACGACCGACGATTGGCACGTTGGGCCTTCGCTGGTGCGCCACGGCGCCGCCGTGGGCGCACGCTGCGTGATCGTGCCCGGCATTACCATCGGCCGCTGGGCGCTCATCGCCGCCGGTTCCGTGGTTACCAGGGACGTGCCTGACCACGCACTCGTTGCGGGCAATCCGGCGCGCGCAATGGGCTGGGTCTGCGCCTGTGCCCAGCGCCTCGCGAAAACCCTGCACTGCCCCACCTGTGGCCGAAGCTACGTACACGCCGATTCGGGCCTCGCCGAGGTCTAAGCTCACACAATCGCACGCGTGTCCCCCACCAGGTCGACGAGACCGAGTACCACCAGCAGGCCGAACACCGCGAGCGCCAGCACGCGGGTAGGCATCCACTCCGGGAGAGTCCGCGCCGCGGGCCATTGCATGGCCAGGAACCAGAAAAAGCCCACAAAAATGGCAAGCACCGCGGGCAGCACAACGACAACCGACGGCAGGATCGGGATTGCGGCGAGAAGAGTCGCCTTGCGGTTTCGCCACCAGAAT
>JBDSEP010000003.1:0-8678 GCA_039919985.1 Tepidiformaceae bacterium
CGTGAGCTCGCCTCCGCACGGGCCGTCGCTGGTGCGCTGGGCATCCCACTCCTGGAAGTGGACGCCAGCTTCTACGCCGGCCTCGCCTCGCATTCCGCGCTTACGGATGCCGCCAATCACGCTCTCCCGAAAAATCGAGTCGGCGCCCAGATGGCCACAGACATCCCGATTACCTACGTCCCCCTGCGCAATACCTTCTTCGTCACTCTCGCTGCCGCCGCCCTGGAGAGCTGGCTCCTTTCGCGCATCGAACGGGATGGCGCGGACCCCGAGGCACTCTGCGGGGCAATCTTCGTCGGTGCGAACGCAATCGACTACTCCGGCTACCCGGATTGCCGTCCGGAGTTCTACGACGCGCTAATGGAGGTTCTGCGCCTCGGAAGTAAGGCGGGCACGGCGTACAAGGTGCCAATGCGCATTGAAGCGCCAATCATCCGCATGTCCAAGGCCCAAATCGTGCGCTACGCCGTGGAGCTTGGAGCCCCGCTCGAACACACCTGGAGCTGCTACGCGGGCGGTGGGGCTCCCTGCGGCGTCTGCGATTCGTGTGAGCTGCGGGTGGCGGGCTTCGCTACTGCCGGGGTTGCCGACCCCGCGCTCGCGCCCGCCTGATGGACCAACTGCTGCTCTCTCGCATGGCCGACGGGCGCCCCGAGATCTTCGCTTCCATCCAGGGGGAGGGCGCCTCGATGGGGCAACCCTCGACCTTCGTCCGGCTCGCTGTCTGCAATCTTCAATGCAGTTGGTGCGATACCGCGTACACCTGGGACTGGTCGCGATTCGAGCGCTCTGCGCAGGTGTTGAGCCTGGCCCCGGACCAGGTTGCCGAAGCGGTGACCGCGCTCGCTCCCCGTCGCGTGGTGATCACCGGCGGCGAGCCGCTGCTTCAACGCCGCCAACTGCTTCCACTTGCCCAGGCGCTAAAGGCGCACGGCTTCTGGCTCGAAATCGAAACGAACGGCACCGTGCTACCAACGGGCCTCGCGGGGCTGATCGACCAGTTCAACGTCTCGCCGAAGCTTCTGCACTCGGGGAACGAGGGGTTGACGCGGCTCCGCCCGGCAGCGCTGCGCTGGTTCGGGGCAGATTCGCGATCGTGCTTCAAGTTCGTCGTCCGGGACGAAGCCGACCTGACCGAAGTGCACGCCCTCTGTACCGAATACAGGGTGCCGCCCGATCGCACCATCCTCATGCCCGAAGGCCGCACCGCCGATGAGCTGCACCAACGAAGCCCCTGGCTAGCGGAACTCTGCGCGCAACGGGGATTCCGCTTCTCCACTCGCCTGCACATCCTCATCTGGGGCGACAAGCGAGGTGTCTGAGGCCGCCGCGGGATGTGATTCTGGAATCGGCTGGGGGAGGGCGGCCACCTGTAAAGTGGCTTGCGGGCGCTAGCCTGCGCCCTGGCCCAGCACGTCCCGCATCACGTCTGCCAGATCGCGTAGAGCCCGTTCTCCGTCGCCCACGAACGTCGACCCGTGCATGGTGGCCAGCGTCCGGGGCTTGAGGTCCGCGAGGCCGTGGAGAATCGTTCCGGTGTTCGGGGTATACGGCATGTAGCTTGCGAAAGGCGAACTTTCGTATTCGACCAGCGTCTGCTTCGACGCTTCGATGACATCCGATTCCGTCGACGGGACGAGGTCGCCCAGTTGGTGGAAGAGGTCGGAGGAGAAGAGGGTGCCGTTCGTCTCTTCGAACAGCAACCCGGCTTCCCAGCAGTGCGGGACCTGCGGCGTCTGGCGCCAGCGAAACCGGTACTTGCCGGTGCTGAGCACCTCGTCGTGCATCATCGGCCGGGCCGGGCGGTCGGCGAAATCGTTGACGCTCACCACTGCGCCGACAAGGCTGCATACCGCCACTGCAGCAGGCGCGACGCCCAGCCATTCGTTAAGAGAGCCACATTCATCAGCCTCGAAGTGGCTGAAGCCGATCCAGCGCAGAGTCGCCGGATCGATGAGCGTGGCCACTGAATCACGGACGAGCGGAAACATGCCTTTCATCCCGGTGTGGAACAGCAGCGGCTCGTCGTCCCGCACGAGGAACTGGTTAAACGACATCTGCGCCTCGGGGACGAAGGTGGCGATACGAAAGACGTCGGGGGCGATCTCGGTGACGGTCGACATTCGGTAGCCTCACTTTCGGTGAACGAATCCGTTCACCCAGCACAGTACCCGCCGTCCGTGAAAAATGCAATATTCGCTGCACGATCCTGTAGTCTGAAATTGTGAGGAACTACACCCAGCGAAGGCGCGCGGAATCGACGGCGGAGACGCGACAGCGGATCACGGACGCCGTGGTGAGGCTACACAGCACGGTCGGCGCGGCCGCGACGACCGTCACCGCGGTCGCAGCCGAGGCAGGGGTGCAGCGACTGACCGTCTATCGCCACTTTCCCGGCGGGAATCCAGACCTGGTGCGCGCATGTGGGGCGCATGTTCAGGCCACCTACCCAATCCCGGATGTGATGGCGTGGCAGCGCATCGCGGGTGCAGAGGAGCGCCTGACCATCGCTCTTGGGGACCTGTACGCCTATTTCCGCGCTGGCGGCCCATTGCTCTCATTGGCTGCCCGCGACGCGCCGGAGGTGCCGGTGCTGGCGGAAACAATGGCGCAGGCCTTGCGCCCGCTGTACGAAGCGGCGCAGGGCATCGCCCGCGACTGGCCCGAGCCTGTGCGATCGCAGACCCTGCTCACGGCAGCTATCCAGTTCGCCTTCCAACTCACAACGTGGAAATCACTCGCTGATGCCGCTGGCGTAACAGACAACGAGATCGTTTGCGTGGCGGTGGCGATGGTGCGTGCCGCGGCGGATTGTTCAAACCCCGCGCAGCCGTAATCGTCGTCGCCGTTCCTTCGCCTGCCCGATCGTCTAGCTCACCTACTGCCCGGGCGGGGGGCGTATTCCACGCCTGTTGGTCGCATTCTGAATCCATCACTAGCGCGGCCTGCGCCGCCAAAGGGTTGGACATTCATGGCAGACACCACAAGCAACACGCTGACCGGGCTATCCGAAGCTTTCGCGGACGCAGTCGAGAGAGCTGGCATCTCCACCGTGCTCGTCAACGCCCGTCGGCGCATCCCTGCGAGCGGCATCATCTGGACTTCAGACGGGGCGATTCTCACCTCCGACCATGTGATCGAGCGCGAAGAGGAGATCACCGTAACCTTCGCCGACGGCCGCGAACTGCCCGCCGCCATCGTGGGCCGAGACCCGGGTTCGGACCTCGCCGTGCTGAAAGTCGCGGGCGAAGGCTTCAGCGCCGCCGAGCGAGTGGCGGAGGGGAGCGCGCGCGTGGGGAACCTCGTGCTCGCGCTTGGCCGACCTACGGCCGGCAGCCCGATGATGGCCTCGCTCGGCGTCATCAGCGCCATCGGCGGCGCATGGCGCACTTTCCGGGGGACCGAGGTCGAAGGCTACATCCGCTCGGATACCACCTTCTACCCGGGATTCTCTGGCGGCCCCCTGATCGACGCTGCCGGGCGCGTCATCGGCATCAACAGCTCTCGCCTTGGCCGCGGCGTCGGGCTCACTATTCCCGTGGCCGCCGCCGCCCTCGTGGCAGATGACTTGCTCAAGTCTGGTCACGTTCGCCGCCCCTACCTCGGCATCAGCAGCCAGGGCGCAAAGCTCCCGCCTGCCCTCGCCGCGCGGCTCGATGGCCAGGACGAAGGGCTGCTCATCGTCACTGTGGAAACGGATAGCCCGGCAGATAAGGCGGGCATCGGCATCGGAGATATTCTCGTGAAGTTCGCCGGTTCGCCCGTGACCACCACGGAGTCGCTTCAGAGCTTGCTCGGCTCGAACCGCGTAGGCACGGCGACCCCGGTGACGGTCCTGCGTGGCGGAGAGCCCCGAGACTTCACTGTCACCGTCGGCGAGCGCGGGTAAGCATCCCGGAAGCAGGGCGGTCGCCGTCCTGTGGCGGCCGCTCCGCGAGACTTGCGGGCGGCCTACGCTGGTGGGAGCAGATGAGCGAAGTAGGGCATCACCAGCTCCTTGAAACGCGTGGCCTCGGTGTGATGCGGGTAGCTGCTCAGGCAGAAGGTCGTTGCGCCGAGGTCCATATAGTCGCGCAGAGTGGCGGCCACCTGTTCCGGGTTGCCGACGATTGCGACGCCTGTCCCCGGTCGCGCGACGGTGAGCCCACTCCAGAGATGCCGCCCCACGCGGAAACCCTCGGCCGCTGATAGCTCCTGCATCCGCTGGTTCGCCTGCGATTGCGTCCACATCTTGCTGATGCTCGCCTTCAGGCTCTCCGGCGCCTGTTCGATGAGGTGTGCGGCAGCCGCCCACGCCTCCTCTTCGCTCTCGCGCACGATAATCTGCGCACGCACACCAAGCTCAAGCGCCTCTTCCCGACCGTGGCGCGCCGCCGCTTCCCCCGCCTTACGAAACAGTCCGGCAATCTGCTCCTTCGTATCTAGCCAGGCCAGGTAAACGTCGGCGTGTTTGCCGCAAACATCCATGGCGGCATCGGAAATCCCGCCGATGTAGAACGGTGGGTGCGGTTTCTGGTAGGCGAACGGCCGCACGGCGCCTTGCTCTACTCGGAAGAAATGACCGTCGTGGTCCACGGGCTCGCGCTCCGTCCACAGCCGCTTCATCACGCTCACCGTCTCGTCCATCACAGCGTAGCGCTCATCGTGAGGAAAGAAGAGTCCCTCGGCGGCCTCCTCCGCGCCTCCCGGACCAGCGATCAGGTTCACGAAAATCCGACCCTGCGAAAGCTGGTCGAAGGTTGTCACCATCTTCGCCATGGTTGCCGGCTGGATGTAGCCAGGGCGCGCCGCGACCAGCATCGTCAGCTTCTCGGTCTGCGCGGAGATCATCGCGCAGGTCACCCACGCCTCGTAGCAGAACGTCTGCACCGGCACGAGCGCGTATTCGAAACCCGCCTTCTCTGCCGCCCGCGCCACGGCGACGAAGTGCTCCAGCGAAGGCGCGTACGTCTCATCCGGAACCCCGAACGCGCCTGTGTCACCCGAAGTTGGGATGAACCAGCCAAACCGCAGGCGGCGTTGCGGCACCCTCACACCCGTTCCAGCAGAATGGCATCGCCCTGGCCCGTGCCCGAGCAGATTGCCGCCACGGCGTAGCGGGCGCCTGATTCCTGAAGCTGGTAGGCGGCCGTCATCGTCAGCCTCGCGCCGCTTGCCCCGATCGGGTGGCCCATCGCCACCGAGCCACCATGCCGATTCACCCGCGCTGGCTCCCAGCCGAGTTCTTGGCCACAGATCAACGGCACCGCCGCGAACGCCTCGTTCACTTCGATGATCTCCACCTCATCGAGAGCGACGCCGGCTTTCTGCAGCACCTTCTGAATCGCCCACGCCGAAGCGATCGGAAACTCACGCGGCTTCGTCGCCACCTCGGCGTGCCCGATGATCCGGGCGATCGGCGTGGCATCCATCTTCTCCGCTCGCTCCGCCGAGGCGACGACTAGCACGGCGGCTCCGTCGTTCACGCCGGGCGCGTTGCCCGCCGTGATCGCCTTCGTCCCCCATACGGGGGTGATGCGCCCCAGCCGCTCGGCCGTGGATGCCGGGCGCGGGCTCTCGTCCCGCGCGAGCGCCACATGGTTCGTGTCTCGTTTGTTTGGCACGGGCGTCACTTCACGATCGAAGTATCCGCGCTCGAACGCCTTGCCCCAGAGCTGTTGGCTGCGCACCGACCAATCGTCCATCTCCGCCCGAGAGATCTCGCGGTTCGCCGCCATCTCATCGCCCTGGTTAGCCATGTGGCAGTTATCGAAGGCACACCACAGGCCGTCGTGTACCATCCCATCCACCAGCGTCTTGTTACCCATGCGCGCGCCCCAGCGGGTGTCCTTGTCGTAGTAGGGCACGTTGGACATCGACTCCATCCCGCCCGCCAGCAGCAGTTCGTTCTCCCCGGCGCGAATCAGCTGCGATGCGAGGCTGACTGCGCGCATGCCGCTGGCGCAGACTTTGTTGATCATCGTGGAGGGCGTGGTTTCCGGCAGCCCGCCCTTGATCAACGCCTGGCGGCTGGGAAGCTGCCCCGCCCCCGCGGAGATCACCTGGCCCAACAGCACGCCCTCCACGCTCAGCGGGTCCAGGTGATTGCGTTCGACGAGTGTGCGAATCAACAGGGCGGCGAGATCGTGGGCCGCGTAATCCCGCAGTCCACCGCCGAACTTCCCCCATGGAGTGCGGGTGGCATCGAGGATCAGGGCGTCGGACATAGGCTACCTCGCAGCGCGGTACGAAGAGTGTAGCGCAGCACAGCGCGAGCGACTGATGATTGCCCGTTTCGGGACCCGGCACTCACCCGCTGTCCCTCCACCGCCGAAGCCCTAGCGGCCGCCGTTGAGCAACGACCGAAGCGGCGCGAAGAGTGCCGGATTGGTGGCCACCAGGCAGGGCGGCTCCAGCCCCTGGGCCCACCCTGTCAGCCCGCCCGCTTCCTCCACGATGAGTGCGCCCGCAGCCATATCCCAGGCGTTCAGCCCCTGCTCGAAGTAGGCGTCGAGGTACCCGCTGGCTACCCAGCAGAGGTCCAGCGCCGCCGAACCGCCACGGCGAATGTCGCGGATTCGGGGCAGTACCTCCACGAGGACTTTCGCCTGCGCGGCCCTCCGCAAAGGATCATAGCCAAAGCCCGTCCCGCAGAGCGCATGCGCTAGTCGGGATTCGCCGCTGACCTGCAGCCGTTGCCCATCGCAGAAGGCGCCGCCGCCGCGTTCCGCAGAGTAAAGCATCCCGTGCGCCGCATCGTAGACCGCCCCGGCCACCGTTTGCCCGTGCAGCTCCGCGGCGATGGAGACAGAGTAGGCCGGGTACCCGTAGATGAAGCTAGTCGTGCCGTCCAGTGGATCGATCACCCAGCGAACACCGCTCGTCCCTTCACGGGAGGCGCCCTCTTCGCCCAACAGACCGTCCCCTGGCCGCGCTGCCACGATCCTGCCGACGATCAGCGCCTCCGCAGCCCGGTCGACTTCCGTCACCATGTCCGTCGGGCTGGACTTCGTGTCGATGCGCTCTCGCACCAGCGGGGCGCGTTCGCGCAGGAAGAGCCCTGCCTCGGTGGCGATCTCCTGTGCCAGAGCGAGCAGTCCGGCGGCGTCTGGTTCGTTCATCCTGCGACTCTACCGCGCCCGGCCCAACGGGTAACCCGCGGCCCTGCGAAGCGCGAATGAGCCGCCGCCCGCACTCTCGCGAAAGAGACCCGCACAGACGTACGAGCTCGCCGGGGTGTCGGTTGTCCCTTCCAGCGCCGATACCTTGAATGAGGCGATTCGCATCGCCGAAAAACCGTCGCCACGCAGCGAAGCGGGACAACCGAACCTGCGTGGCAATTAGCACCCACGATCTCGCCAGGAGCGCCGCGTGACCGAAGAAGTCCTCATCAGTTTCGAGGCCCAGAGCCGTCTCAGGATGATCGTCAACCGCACCACTGAGTTGGCGCCGTTGAAAGCGGTCGCCATCCGCGCGATCGCCCTCGCCGATGACGAGCGCATGGCCGCCATGGACCTCGCCGCCATCATCAGTTCGGATCCGGCGCTCGCGGCCCAACTCCTAGGCCTCTACAACTCCGCCTACTACGGCTACGCCCGGCGCATCACCAACGTTCGCGAGGCGGTGATCATGCTGGGCATGCGCACCGTTCGTTCCGTCGCCATCTCCTCCGCGATCATCGATGCCTTCCGCGTGCCGGAGATAGAAGGATTCGACCAGGACCTTTTCTGGGCGCACAGCGTCTGCGTCGGCCTGGTAGCCGAAGTGATCGCCCGCGAGGCGCGCACCGCTAGGCCCGAAGATGCCTTCACCGCCGGTGTCCTCCACGACGTTGGCAGACTCGGCATGATGCTCGTGGAACCGCAGCGCTTCGCCCGGGTAGTCGAACTGGTGCACGCCCAGCGCCTGACGTACGGCGAAGCGGAACTGGCCGTCTTCGGAATGTGCCACGAAGTCGTCGGAGCCCGCCTCGCGCAGCGCTGGAACTTTCCAGAACAGATCTTCAACTCCATCTACGGCCCTCACCCGGGCCACGCCCTGGGTACTGTGGGCAGTCTCGGCGAGGTAGTCGCCGCCGCAGACCTGGCCTGCAACCGCGCCGGCCTCGCCTGTGGCTTCGATTGGACGCAAGTCAAGTCCCGACAGGCTGTCGATGCGCTCCCACCCGTCGCCGAACTCGCTCTCGGCAAGGTGAATGGCGGGCTCTCCATGCTCGAAGCGAAGGCCCGCTTGTTTCTCCTCCACGCCACCTCGCGCGTGCCGCGCTGGTACGCCACCCATCCAGCGGTGGACGAACTAGCAGAGCGCGAAGCTCCACGGCAGAGGGACGTGGCCTGATGAAACGGTCGCTTCGTGTCGAACATCTGATCGAGGAATCGTGATGGATTCGGACCCCCTGGAAGAGCAGCCCGAGTACCGAATGGCAAAGCCTGTGCGCCGGCGCGTGATGCACGTCGTCTCGCTCGGTGGCTGGGGAGTTGTGCTCGCCCTTCAAACCATGAGCACGCTAGGCCAACCGACTGTCACGAACGTCGTCGCACTCGGCGGCCTCGCCACGCTCTTCATCCTCGTTAACCTCCAGATACTGCTGATCCACTGGTCGGGCCGCAAAACCTGGCGCCGAGTGACCACCCGCCTCCATGGCTCTGCCTACCTCAATAACACTTTCGACTTGCCGAACCGCAACTACCTGCTTTCAG
>JBDSEP010000014.1:0-18745 GCA_039919985.1 Tepidiformaceae bacterium
TGGATGGGCGTGAGCAGCAGGTCTCCCTGGCCGATGGCGAGATTCACCTCGTCCCCGGGGTACCAGGGCTGGCCCGTCTTCGCCCGCTTCTGCGCCGCATCGGGAACCTGGCCATCCTCTTCAGAGAGACCGACGACGCCCGTCGCCGCCCCGAGGCCGTACTCGCGCGCCATCTTCGAAAGCGCCCCTTCGGTGTTGTTGTAGAGCGTCAACCCAATCTGGTAGAAGACCGGGTTGCACGATCGCATCAGCCCCTGGGCAATGGTCAGCTGGCCCTGGGCGCCCTCCCAGTTGTTGCGCGGCGGATCCACTCCGCGCCAGATTGCGCCGCATTCCAGGGTGTCCGAAACCCTATACCCGCCGTACACCAGCCCCGCCGAGCCGGTGATCAGCTTGAAGGTGGAGCCCGCCGAATAGAGCCCGGTAGTCGCACGGTTCGCCAGCGGTGAGTTCGACGCCTTCGTTATGGCGGTCACCGCTGCCTGGTCGTTCCTCTCGAAGGCGTCCGGGTCGAACGAGGGCGAGCTGTTCAACGCGAGCAGCGCGTTCGTCCGGGGGTCGATGACCACGGCTGCACCAGCCCGGCTGCCAAGGCGCGCCTGGGCCGCCTGCAGCACGCGCGCATCGAGTGTGGTGCGCACTTCCTGGCCGGCTACGTAGTCGCGGCTCATCACGGTCTTCACCACGTTGCCTTCCGCATCAACGAGCCGCAGTTCGCTACCGATTTTGCCAGCGAGGCGCGCCTCCTGGCTCGCCTCCAGCCCCGTCGCGCCCACGCGGTCACCGGTGCGAATGCCGCTTCCGGGCGTCTTCGCGAGCTCTTCGGCAGTGAGCTCCCGCGTGTAGCCCACGACATGGGCGGCCGCCGTGCCGAGCGGGTGGACTCGGCGCGTTTCGAAGTAGAGCAGCACCCCGGGGATCGGGCGCAGCGCCGTCGCGGCGAGCTCCGCCTTGTCGTCGGTCACCACGCCCACCTGCACCCGCTGGGATGCGCCGGCGCTGCTGTTGAGCGCGGCGCTCACCTGTTCTGGCGTGAACCCGAAGTTTACGAGCGCAGTCGTCAGCACAGCGCGGTCCCCTACCACGCTGCGGTTCAATCCGAGGAAGCGCACATCCTGGGTGGCCGCCAGAGGGACGCCGTTGCGGTCCAAAATGCTCCCGCGGACCGGTCGCTGGATCGTGCTCTTGAAGAGGTGGCCGTCTTTCATGTCGGGGTGGATGGCCGAAGCATCCCAGTGCACGAGCCAGGCCGTGGGCGAACGGCTGAGGTTAAGGATGGTGGTGTATTCGAATTGCCCGAAATAGGCTGTAGGCAGCTTCACCCGGAGCGTTGCCTGCGTTCCCTGGATTGCGCCCGGAGCGGCGCTCAAACCGATGCTCGTCATCTCGTTGACGAAGGCCACGTAGACCGCCGTGAACTGTTCGAGAGTCGACGTCCGCTGTGATTCGGGGTCCAGCAGCAGGTAGAGCGCCTGGTAGTCCTCGGTGGTCCAGGCCTTCGCGAACGCTTCGACGGTGGCTCGCGCGGAGCCCACTTCCGCGGGCGCGGCAGCTCCGCTACCAGCGGCCGATCCGCGGCCCGTGAACGCTCGCACGCCGGAGACAACGCCGCCGATGAGTACGCCCAGCACCACAGCCCCAAGGAACAACCGCCGCATGGCTACTCCCAACCGATCCCGGCACCACCCCGCCCTAACGATTGTAACAGCGCTCTTGCTCCTCGCACTTGCGGTTCTGCTTGCCAGCTGCGGAGATTCCTCGGTGCCGAAGAACGCCGAGGGCACGCCGCAGCCGCGCGGCCCGGGCCCGGCAATCACGCGCCCGGCCCCCCTCGGCGAGCCTCGCCGCCTGCGGCTCGGCTTCAGCACCCTGCCTCCGGAACGAACGAGCGACGCCTATATCGGTGCCTTCGCCACCGCCGCCCAGTACGCCGATGTTGTCCTCATCCAGCGCACACCACCGTGGGAGGACTTTCTCCCTGGCGGCTCGGTCTCGAAAGCGACGGCGGACACGACTCGCCTCGAAACGGAGCTCCTGAGTCAGTACAAGGGGCTGACGCGGTTCTACGCCATCGACCCCACGGATGGTGTGGTACAGCGCAGCCGCCTCGCGAACCTTCCGCCGAGCGTCGATCCGGAACTCGGCTTCCTGGACCCTAACCTCCGCCAGGCGTTCGTCGCCTATACCACCTACGTCGTAAAGAACTACGCCCCGGACTATCTCGCCATAGGCGTCGAAGTGAACATGACCTTCGAGCGCAACCCAAAACAGTTCGAGGCGTTCGTCTCCCTCTACCGCGAGGCCTACGACAGCGCCCGTTCGGCCAACTCCAAAACGAAGATCTTCCCCACGTTCCAGCTCGAAGATCTTGAGGGGAACTTTGGCGGCGTCCATCCTCCTCACTGGTCGGTGCTTGACCGCTTTCGAGGGAAGATGGACGCCCTTGCGATCAGCAGCTATCCCTTTCTCAGTGGCATCCGCACGGCCGCGGACCTTCGGGCGGACTACTACTCGCAGTTGAAAACGTACTGGGACGGCGAGATCCTGATCTCCGAAACGGGCTACCCCTCGGCGCCCGTGGATGGCCAGCTGAACGTGGGCACGGAGGAAGACCAGCAGGCTTACCTGTCGCGCATCGCGCAAGAGGCGGACAAGCTCGGGTTCAGTATGGCCGTCTGGTTTGCCGCCCTGGACCCGGCGTTCGCGAGCAGCGGGGCGGCCTCGGTGTTCAAGGATATCGGTCTGCGAAAGAGTGACGGCTCGAACAAGCTGGCGTGGGCTACCTGGGAGGAGTGGGCGCGGCGGCCAATCGCGCCGTAGCCCAACGCCGCACTTGGCGAACGCTCCACACGAGACTACTCTCCGCCCATGACCACCATCGATCTCGAATCCATCCCTTCCGAAGAGCCGGCGACCTACGATTGGACGGCCCTGGTCGGCGACTTGAACGCTCTGCTGCGCCTCAAGACCACCCCTATCGGCATGAAGATGTTTGCCACCAGGGCGGAGATGGAAGCCATTCCGAAGATTCGGCGGCCACGGGCCATCCACACCACCGACCAGATCGTGGCCCAGGCGGCGCGCCTCGGCTGGACCGTGGGGATCACAAACGAGGACCTCGTGGGCGCGCAGTGCGGCGCAGTCATTGGCCTCCACCCGCGGGATGAGCAGTGGCTCTCGGGCAAAAACATGGCGGGCGTCTGGTTCGAGACCCTGGAAGATTCGGCGGACCACCAGGCAGCCATGGATTGCGCACCCTACGGCAGCTTCGAAGCGATGGCCGTTTCGCCACTCACCTCCGGCAGGCTGGATCCGCCGGATATCTGCCTGATCTACGCCACCCCAGGCCAGATGATCATCCTGATCAACGGGCTGCAGTGGTCCGGCTACAAGAAGTTCGAGTGGAGCGTGGTGGGCGAATCCGCTTGCGCCGATTCGTGGGGCCGCGCACTGAAGACTCGCGAGCCGAGCCTCGCCATCCCCTGCTTCGCCGAACGCCGATACGGAGGCGTGCTGGACGACGAACTGTTGATGGCCCTCCCGCCGAAGTTCCTTCCCCGGGCGATCGCCGGGATGAAGCGCCTCTCCGGGAACGGCCTGCGCTACCCGATCCCCCAGTACGGCATTCAATCGGATGCCCGCGCCGGGCTCTCGGTGAGCTACGGCGGGTAGGCTACGCGGCGCGAGTCTCGTGGATGATCACGCGGATTGTCTCTCCCCCATCGATGACTGCGGTGGCAGCGTCCAGTGCCCGCCCGAAATCGTTGAATCGGAGCGTCGACTCGCCTCCATCGAGGCGCACTTCCCAATGCCCGTTGCCCTGGGGGAGAAGATGGATGGTGCGTGGGTTGGACATGCCGCCGGCTCCTGAATCTCGCCCGCTCCGTAGTTCCAGAATCGGCGGTCGTTTGGCGCAAAACAGGGTGCGGAACCCTGATCCAACCCCGCCCGGTGCTGTAACGTATCGGCATCAGAAACAGCGGCCCTTCCAAGGGTCCGAGAGGAAAACCCAATGACAGCGATCAACGAACGCGGCTATGCCAGGCCCGAAGCCCTTGTCGATACCGAATGGGTGGCAGCGCACCTGGACGACCCGAACGTCCGCATTGTGGAATCGAACGAGGACCAGCTCCTCTACCCGTCCGGGCACATCAAGGGAGCGGTCCAGGTGGACTGGACCTCCGACCTTAACGACCAGCTGAGGCGCGACTACCTGAACCGCGATGGCTTCGAGAAGCTCATGTCGCGCATCGGCGCCACGAAGGACACGACCATCGTCTTCTACGGCGACAAAAGCAACTGGTGGGCGACCTACGCTTTCTGGGTCTTCCAGCTCTTCGGCCATACCAACGCGAAGGTGATGGATGGTGGGCGCCTGAAGTGGGAGAAGGAGGGCCGCGAACTAACTCGCGACAACCCCACCTACACCCCGAGCGAGTACAAAGCCCCCGAGCGCGACGACGAGAAGATCCGCGTCTTCCGCGATGCCGTGCTGAAGCACCAGGAATCCGGCAAGCCGATGGTGGACGTCCGCTCGCCCGCCGAATTCAGCGGCGAAAAGACGCACATGCCCGAATATCCCCAGGAAGGCGTTCTGCGCGGAGGCCACATCCCGGGCGCTAAGAGCGTGCCCTGGGCGCGTGCAGCCAACCCCGAGGACGGCACCTTCAAGAGCGCAGACGAACTGAAGGCAATCTACGAGCAGGAGCAGGGGCTGAAGAAGGGCGACGACATCGTCACCTACTGCCGCATCGGCGAACGCTCCAGCCACACCTGGTTTGCGCTCACCTACCTGCTCGGCTACCCACAGGTCCGCAACTACGATGGCAGCTGGACGGAGTGGGGGAACTCCGTGAACGTGCCCGTCGAGCGCTGAGCTTGCCGCGCAGTCCAGCACCAAGGGCCGGGACGCAGCTGTCCCGGCCCTTGCCATTCCCCACCCCGCAGCCAATGGCCGGCAACCCGGCGCTCCCCCAGAATGGGCAGCCGTGATTATCGCCGACCTGAACGAAGTCTCCCGCATCCATGGCGGCCGCACGATCTTTCGCGGCCTTTCGTGGTCCCTCCAGGATGGCGAAAAGATCGGCCTGATCGGGCCCAGCGGGGCGGGCAAAAGCACCCTCCTGCGCACGCTCGCCGGGGACGACCCGCCCGACGCGGGCGCCGTCACCTTCAAGCGCGGAGCCCAGGTGGCCTACTTGCCGCAGGAGTACACCGGGCAGCCCGGCCGCAGCGCATTCGATGAACTGCTCGCCGCCAGCGGAGATTTGGCGGAGATCGACGCCGCCATCGCCCACTGCGAAACGCAGATGGCCGACCCCGCGGTGCTCGATGACGCCGCTCGATTCGATGCCGTGCTGGAGGAGCATGCACGCCTCCTCGACCGCTACGAGACAGCCGGCGGCGGGGCTGTGCGAAACCGGGCGGAAGCGTTGCTCCGGGCCCTCGGATTCGATGAAGAGGCCTGGGCGCGCCCAATGGAGGTGCTCAGCGGAGGCCAGCGCAAGCTGATCGGCATCGCCCGCTGCCTGCTCGCCGAGCCCGACCTCCTGCTCCTCGACGAGCCGGACAACCACCTCGACCTGGACCGCAAAGCGATGCTCGAAAAGGTGATTCGCGACTTCGGCGGCACGGTCGTCGTGGTCTCGCACGACCGCTACCTGCTGGATGAGACGGTGGATGTGATCGTGGAGTTCGAGTATTCGAACGAAAAGGGCATGGCACTCAAGCGCTGGGAGGGCAACTACTCAAGCTACGCCACCCAGAAGGAGCTTGCCCAGCTCCGCCAGGCACAGGTCTACAGTTCGCAGCAACAGGAGATCGAACGGCTGGAGGCCGCGGTCGCCCGCTTCCGGCTCTGGGCGCGCATGGTTCTCGACCAGCGCCACAAACGCCAGGCAGATAACAAGCAGCGCCAGATCGACCGTATGGAGAAGGTGGAGCGGCCAGTCCTCGAACGGCGCAAGATGATGCTCGACTTTCGCCCGGCGCAGCGTGGCGGCGCGAAAGTCGTCGAACTGCGCCACGTGGACAAGGCGTTCGCGACGAACGTCATCCTGCGTGACGCCGTCGGCACGATCATGAACGGCGAACGGGTCGGCATCGTCGGCCCGAACGGCGCGGGCAAGTCAGTCTTGCTCAAGCTCATTCTCGGTCAGATGGAGGCCGACGCCGGCGAGGTCTGGGTTGGACCGAGCATCAAGACGGGCTACTACGCCCAGGAGCACGAGACGCTCGACTTCCGCCAGACTCCGATCGAGGCGCTGCGCGAGACTCGTCCGATGTTCGAAGGCGAAGCAGTGGCCCAACTCCAGCGCTTCCTCATCCCCTACGCCGCCACCACACAGCCGATCGCGCGGCTCAGCGGCGGCGAGAAGAGCCGCGTGCAGCTCGCGCGCCTCATGCAACTCGGCGCCAACTGCCTCCTCCTCGATGAGCCGACGAACAATCTCGATATCCCCGCTGCCGAAGTGCTCGAACAGGCGCTCGACGCCTTCACCGGCACCGTGATCGTCGTCTCGCACGATCGCTACCTGCTGGACCGCCTGGTGGACCGCATCATCGAAGTCGACAAAGGCCGCTTGCGCCTCTTCGGCGGCGGCTACAGCTACTACGCGGATCAGCTGAAGGGCAGCGCCTAGCCAGCGGCCACGCCCCATCCTTCTCGAAGCGCGTGACGTGTAGCGGGCGGTGACACCTGCCACTTGGCGCTGGCCCGCCACGCCGCCGATCCTCGGCGCATGACCACTCTTACCGACATCCGCACACGCGTCCGCCAGGACCTGAAGGACAGCGACGCCGCGAACTACCGCTGGAGCGATAGCGAACTGAACCGCCATATCCAGCGCGCCCTCGACGAAACGAGCCGCGCCATCCCTCTCGAAACGTCCGCCACCCTAATGACGACCCCAGGCAGCCGTAGCCTCAGCCTCGCATCGCTCAGCGGGCTCATCGCAGTGGAGGCCGTGGAGTACCCTGTCGGCCAGTTTCCGCCGGAGTACGCCCAGTTCTCCGCGTGGGCCACCGGGATCACGCTGCTCGTCGACTCCGCGCCTGCGAGTGCGCTACCCGTTTCAGTGTTCTACACGGCCCAGCACACGCTCGATGGCAGCGGCACTACGCTGGCCGGCTTTCAGGAAGATATCGTGGCCACCGGCGCATCGGCCTTCGCCGTCCTCGAATCGAGTGCGGCCGCGATCGACCGTCTGTCCATCGGCGGTGGCGCTGTGCCGGAGCAGTTTCTCGCCTGGGCGCGCGCTCGCGAGATCGCCTTTCGCCAGCTGCTCATCCAGCATGCTCGCAGGGGGCGCGTCCGGGTGAGCCGAGTCTACGCGGCGGGCTAGCCCAGGAGGCTCTCCACCTGCGCCACAAGATCGGCGTCCAGCGGCTCGGTGCGTGGCCCGAACTTCGCGACCACGTCGCCATCGCGGTTCAGCAGGTATTTCTGGAAGTTCCAGAGCACGTCACCGCCGATCGGCTCGGGCATGCTGGTGAGCTCCTCGTAGAGCGGATGCATCCCCTCTCCCTTCACCGTGATCTTCGAAAAAAGAGGGAACGTCACGCCGTAGTTGATCTCACAAAACTGGCCGATTTCGTCGTCGGTGCCGGGCTCCTGGGCCATGAAGTCGTTCGCCGGGAATCCGAGGATCTCAAGCCCCTGGCCGTGAAACCGCTCATACAGGCCCTGCAGGCCCTTGTACTGCGGCGTCAGCCCGCACTTGCTCGCCACGTTCACCATCAGCACAACCTTGCCCAGGTAGGTCTCGAGCGACTCTTCGCGGCCGTCCAGCCGCTTCATTATGTAGTCCAGTGCCATCTCTGTTTCGGCTCCTAGTAGTTCGTGGTCTCATCGTAATCGGTTCACACTCAGCGCGCGCCGCCAGTGACCACCGCCGGCTCCGTGCCTGTCTCCATTTGAGGGCCTCCGGTAAGCTGCTCCGCGATGGCCTTCTTCGATCCGCTGCGCCCGGCGTATATCGCCAACCCGTACCCTTCGCTCGCCGCGCTGCGCAAGGCAGCGCCGGTGCACCACAGCCCCGAGATGGGCGCCTGGATTGTGACGAGCTACGAGGAGTGCCTGCGCCTGCTTCGAGACGACGACTACTTCTCCTCCAACCCGGTGAACTCGGCCGGCGCCTTCGGACAGATGATCGCGGAGCGTCGCGAATCGGTGCCGCTGGGCATGGCCACCATCCTGGGCAACTCCGATGACCCGCAACACGCGAACCTCCGCACGATCGTCAACCGCGCCTTCACGCCGCGCGTCATCGCGGCGATGCGCCCGGTCATCGATGAGGCGATCGGACAGCTGCTCGACGATCTACCCGCCGGCCCGATCGAGCTCATGTCGGCGCTCGCCGAACCTCTCTCGCCGAGCATGGTGCTGGCCCATCTCGGCATCCCCGAAGAGGGACGGGGCATGTTTCGCCAGGCTTCGCTGGAGATAATGCGTGCCCGCGCCGAGGGCCTGGAGCAGGCGGACGTGGTGGAGGCTGCCGAGGCCGCGGTCGAGACGCTGATGACGGCGCTGCAGGCGTGGGACGAGGGCGGCCTGGCGCGCGAAGGCTCGGTGCTGGCCACGCTCTTCGCCGCCGCCCACGCCGGGGAAGAGCTGGAGCCCGATGACTTGCTCATGCTGCTCATCCACATCTCGCTGGCCGGGAACGGGCCGACGGCGATGGCGATCGGCAACGCCGCATTCCACCTGGCGGGCAACCCCCGGGTGCTGGACCAACTGCTGGCGGAACCGGCGCTCATCCCGGCCGCCATCGAAGAGTTGCTGCGGTTCGATAGTGCCACGCACGCGCTGGCACGCTTCGCGCTCAAGGAGACAACGCTCGGGGCGCGGAAGATCAAGGCCGGTGATTCGCTTTATGCGATGATCGGGGCGGCGAACCGCGACCCCAAAGAGTTCTCGACGCCCGACGAGTTGGACCTCGCGCGAACAGAGAACCGCCACCTGAGCTTCGGCTTCGGGATGCACTTCTGCCTGGGAGCGCCGCTCGCACGACTTGAGCTGCAGGCCGTGGTTGAGAGCCTCATAACGCGCTACGGCCGGTTTTCCCTCTTCGAGGGGGAGCGTGGCGGCAGCTTTATGGTGCGCGGCCCCCGACGGCTGGTGATCGCTCCAGAGTAAGGCAGCCTCCCCAGCCGCCTACGCCCACAGTGCGCGCGCCAGTTCATCGTTGTCGAGCTTTGGGCCGACAGCGGCGACGTGCATCTTCTCGCGGCCCAGCAGTCGCTGCGCAACAGCTCGCACCTGCTCGGCGGTGATCGCCTCAACCTGTTCCACCACGGAGTCGACAGATTCGATCTCGCCCTTGCTGATCAGGAGTTCGCCGTGCCGCTGGCCGAGCGAGAAGGCCGTCTCGAGGGAGAGACGGAAGCGCCCGATGTTGTGGTCCTTCGCCTTTCGCAGCTCTTCCGCGGGCACAAGCTCGTCGCAGAGCTTCTGCGCTTCGTCGATGCAGACGGTGATGGTCTCGCCAAGCTGTTCGCGGTTGACGCCCGCAGAGATGGTGAAGACTCCGGCGTCCGAAAGGTAGCCGTAGCCAGAGCTGACGGAGTAGGCCAGGCCTCGCTTTTCGCGCACTTCGCGGAAGAGGCGAGAGGACATGCCCGCCCCGAGGACGTCGTTCATGATGCGAAGCGCAAACCGATCGGGGTCATCCCGCCCGAAGATTGGCGAGCCGATGTAGAGCGTGCACTGGTCGATGTCGCGGCTATCGGTGACCACTCGCTCGCCGGTGATCGACGCATCGTACCTGTCGAGCGTCGGCAGCGGGCCGGTTTCCATGCCCAGGAAGAACGGCTCGGCGGCAGCCAGCACCTCTTGGTGGGTGACGTTCCCGGCGACGGAGAGGACCACGTTGCCCGCCCGGTACCAGGCTTCGATATGCTCCACAAAGTCCGGGCGCTGCATCTCCTGCACGAGTTCGACGCTGCCCCCGACATCCCAGCCACAGGGCTGTTCGCCATACACCGCCTGCCCGATGAGGCGACCGGCCCAGGCGCCAGGGTTGTCGTGGTTGCGCTTCAGCTCCTGCTGCACCACGGTGCGCTCCTTGTCGATCTCCGCCTGTTCGAGCTTGGAATAGAGGAGCATATCGGCGGCCACATCGAGCGCCGTTTCGAAGCGATTGAAGGGCACGAGGTTCCAGTAGCAGGTGAATTCTTTATTCGTGTAGGCGTTCAGGGTGCCCCCCGCACCTTCGATCTCTTCGGCGATCATGATCGCGTCGGGGCGGCGTTCCGTGCCCTTGAACACCATATGTTCGAGGAAGTGCGTGATGCCGTTGATGCGTTGCGGTTCGGAGCGAGAGCCGACGCCCACGAAAAGGTTGACCGAGACGGCCTGAGTGGTCGGCATCGGTGTGGTGACGATTCGGAGCCCGTTAGGCAATGTGGTCAGTTCCCAGGTAGCAGCCAAGTGTCCCTCCCGCCCAAAGCGTAAGGCCCCATTCTACGTGCGCCGGGCGCGAGGGATAGGGCTAGCTCTTTGGCGCGGGCCGCTGTTATTTCCCGCCCCTGTACGCTGGACTGGTGAGAGAGATTCCCGGGCTGGCCATAGCACCGAACTGGACGAGTGCGGCGGGCGCGCTGGATGGCATTCTGCAGCACCTCGGAGCGCCGCTTCCGCGCCACGCGATCATGGGGCTCACGGGACACGCCTGGCACACCTGCGTCGCTAGCCGCAATGGGGTGGTGGCACTTCCATCCGGCCCCGCGGACCTTGATTGGGCGGCGATGGTCGAGCGATATGCGCGCACGGGATTTGGCTGGGAGCGTTTCGCCCGCGCGATTGGCGAGGGCGAATCCCCCGAATCAGCGCGCGCGGATGCGGTGGCCTGGTCGAAGCGCCACCTCGATGCGGGGCGCCCGTTGCTCGGCTGGGATTTCCACCTGCACGAGCATGCCATCGTCTACGGATACGATGCCGAGCGAGAGGGCTTCCTCGTGCACGATGTTTTGAGCGAAGAGGTTGGGCCTATCGCGCTCTGGCGAGACTGGCCCTCCGTCGTAGGGCGAATCGAACTCTACGCGCCGATTGAAGCGGTAGAGGCGGACCCGTTCGAGACGGTGGAAGGTGCACTGCAGACCGCCCTGGACTGCTTCTCCGGGGCAGACGGGCCGAATGACGGCCAGCCGCGCGGCAGCGCCGGCCTCGAAACCTGGGCAGATGTATTCGATTCGGAGGGAGAGGTGGACCGCGCCGGGAATGCCTACACGCTTGCAGTGATGCAGGCCGCTCGCATGGATGGCGCGGACTTCCTCGCCGACCTTGCCGCCTCGCTTCCCGAGTTGGGAGCTCCGCTGGCCGCTGCCGAGCGAGCGGTCCGCGACGAGGTGCAGGCGCTGTCGCCGCTCATCACCCTCTTTCCCTTCCCAACCGGCGGGCACGGCAACGTGGCGAACGCCGGTCTCCGGCGGGGGGCGGCGATGGCCCTTCGCCGCGCCGCCCAGCACGAACGGACGGCAGCTGTGCAGATCAGTCTTGCGCTGCACCTGCTGCGCGAGGAGTAACCCGGCTGGCGATCAGGAAGAACGCCGCAGAGGCGAACACGCTGGCGAGGCCGAGCGGCGGGAGGGTAAGACCAGACTTCGCCACGCCGATTGCGGCGGCCAGGACGCTGAAAACCACGAGATACCAGCCGCTCGCCGGGTAGCCGGGGTGCCAGGAGTGCATGGGGGCGAGTAGCGTCTGCCAGGACCCGGCGATTACCACCCCGAGAATGGCGAGTCGCGCGGTCCAGAGCCCCCCGCCCACAGTGAGCGAGAGGTCCAGTTGTTGCAGCCGGCCAGCAAACCCGACGAGCGTGAAGCCTGTGAATTGGTTGGCGGCGAGCACTCCGGGCCCATGCGCCCAGGGGAGAAAGAATCCTGCCACCGCAAGCGGCCCTACGGCGATGCGCAGCAGAGCCGCTATCTGCCGACGGGTCACTTCTCCGCGATGGTTATCACGGCGGAGATGCGAGCCACGCCGCGCTCCTCCACGAAGTTGACAATCGCGCCCTGGAGGACCCGCTCCGCGTCGTCGAGGTCCACGGGCACGCCGCCGGTGGTCAGGCGGAGCAGGTTCGCCACATCGAAGTAGGCGAAGGTGCCCAGGGCGGTGGGCATCTCCTTCACCGTCGCGCGGTACTTGGCCGCGCCCGCGAGGTTCGGGCCGAAGTCTTTGGCGACAACGGAACGCGCCGCTTTCGCTGTGCCGATCACCAGGTAGTTATCGGTGAAGGCGTAGCCCAACTCGTCGCCGGAGTCGTTCCGTACGAAGGTCATCTGCACGCCGTTTACCGTTTCGCTGCGCGGCTTGCTCGTGGCCGAACTCGCGACCACGGACTCCATTACGCGCCGGGCGTCTGCGGCGTCCGTTACCTCCGCGAGCACCGCGACCTGGGCATCGCTCTCATCCAGGCTCGGGAACCAGGCAGCGACGGCCATCTCGCCCGTAAAGAGGTTGATCAGCTCCTCGATGTTCTTCAGGCCGACTTCCTGGCCGGCGGCGCGCAGCGCCTCGTCCAGGTTGCGATACCGGCCCTCGTCGCGGAAGAAGGTGTCGAGCTGCGACTTGCTGTTTCCTTTCACCGCCTTCCATGTTTGGGCCAGCTTTGTGGTAGTAAAGAAGATTGAAGCGTCCGCCGGAACCATGGGCGCGAAGCGGGAGGTGCGCGGTGCAAGCATGGGCGAAACATCGCCCGCCTTGCCGACGGCAGCCGCCTGGAACTCGAACCCTTCGCCCTTGGCGCCGAGGACGGCAGCTCCGGGCTTGAGCGCGAGGTCACCGGCTCCAGACGCTTCGAGGGCATCCTTGAGTGCTCGGTCACCACCGAAAATGCCGTCGGCGAAGGCACTGGCATCCATATAAACGAAGGCCAGGAAGTTGGTCGTCAGTTCGTCACGGAGGGACTTGAAATCGCCCACACCGGCGAGCGAGGGCTTCTTGCCGGAGGAGACATCGATCACCTCTCGCATGCTCTCTTCGTCCATCGCCAGCACGAGATGATCGCCGATGCGGGCAAGGAACATGCCGCCGCCATCGAAGTAGGTCACTCCGCCATACTTCTGCTCGGTGAAATCAAGGCCGGACTGCTGCTGGACGACGGTCAGCGCTCGCTTCGCATCCTTGCACTTCACGATCGCCGCGCCCTGCACGTTGAGGTCCGAAATGCTGAAGCCGCGCAGGTAAATGGCCGCGTTGCCGCCGAGGAAGGGGGCGACATCCTTCTCCCAATCGACGCCGCCATCGGCGACGGTGTCTTTCAGCAGCTGTTGGGGGTTCTCCTGCCCCAGCCGTTCGATGAGTTTGAAGGCCGCCACCCACTGGCTCGAAGAGAGGTCTGTGTTGAACGCGACGTAGAGCGCCGGGTCGGCGGGCGCGAGGCCGGCCGTGGTCAGGTCGACGTCGCTCGCCTTTCCGGAGCTGAGAAGGATCACTCCGCCAATGGCGGCGGCGATAACCGCCAGGCTAATGGTGATAACAATGCCGTACCTTCGCTGCGCCACATTTCCCCCAAGGAGTGAGCCATCTGTCAGTGGCTCTGCTGGAGTATCGACGGCCTAGTGGCCACGGGATAGGCGACACGTCCGCCGTTGCGCAGGTCCCGGTGAGTGTCGGCGTTCCCCTGGCCCATCCGTGAGGCACTAGGATGTGTGCGTGAGTGCGCCGGAGCCGCCTGCCGCCCAGCTGCTTCTGCGCCCGATGGAGCCCGGAGACGTGGAGGCTGTGCTCGCCATTGAGAGTGTGGCATTCGCGGGGGGATGGCCAGCCACGGCCTTCCAGAACGAGCTCTCCCAGAATCGGATGGCGCGCTACCTCGTGCTGCACGAGGGGAGCGAGGTGGTGGGTTTCGGCGGTCTCTGGCTGATGCTGGATGAGGCCCACGTGGTGACCGTGGCGGTGCGCCCGGAATTCCGTAGACGCGGACTCGGGAGCCTGATCGTGCATGGGCTGGTCCGGCTGGCCGAGGTCCACGGAATGGAGGTGGCGACGCTCGAATGCCGCGTTTCGAACCTGGCCGCGCGGACGCTCTATGCGCGTTACGGCTTCTACGAAGTGGGGCTGCGACGTAAGTACTACGCCGACAACCAGGAGGATGCCGTGATCATGACGACGGAGGCGCTCCGCGGCGCGGCTTACCAGGCGCGTTTGGCGCGGCTCGAAGCGGAACTGCAGGTGATGTTGCCCGGCGCTGACGTCCCGGCGGGCGGCGCCCTAAGCGAGCGAGGCGATCAGGCTGTTGAGGACTACTTCCGCGCGCTGTAGCCGTCCGAGAATGCCCCACTGACCGTGGATGTTGAGCGTCATATTCTCCGCCTGCCCACGCACCCCGGGTAGCCTCCCGCGGATGTCCGCAGCCTCCAGGTACTGCGCCAGTTGGGATGAATCGGCGCCGAAGGTCGCGCCGATCACTTCCGCCGTGCGCTCATCCCAGATTGTGTAGTCGAACGGGTTGGGGCCGCTGCCGCGCAAGCGACCGATGCCCTCCACCTGGGCGGCGAGCCGTTCGCGGGCGAGCGTGGGGTTCGAAACGTCACTCATCGCCGAGATTGTAGGCGAGCGCGGGCATGGAGCAACGTTCAGGCTGCGCGCGAGCTATCGATCTCATACGCCAGGTCGCCGAGGCTGAGGAGCGCGCCGATCACCTCTTCCGGGTTCCGATCGCGAACTGCGCGGACTTCGACAAAGAAGGCGGCCACGCGCTCCGCCCCCGCGGGACCGTAGAACACCTCCGGGCGGATCACGCCGAGGGAGTTGCTGCAGAGCACTGTCCCGGCCTTATCGCGGCAGGCGAGGGCGAACGCCACCTGGTCGATACCGTACGGGCGGCGCATTTCGCCCATCGAACGACGAACCCAGCCAACGATCTCCTCGACCAGTTCCGGCGGCGCGGTGTCCGTAGGTTCGGGGAGCGTCCAGGACGCTTCGTGGATGCCCACTCCTCGGCGGATGAGCTCTTCTATGCGCCGGTGCGATGTTGGCTTGCGAAGGAATCCCATACCACTGTCGTCGGCTCCTGCCCGCCCTTCCTTGGTGGAGATTCGGGTGGATCTCGCGTGGCGGGCAGCCCGCACAGGGCAACGGCGACGCCGCCCGGGACCGCCAGTGGCCCGGCACCGGGCGAGGCCCTAAACTCGCGGAGCAATGGACAACGACTTCAACATAGACCTCGTGGACATCGCCTCCACGGTGCGCACGAACGACGTGATCACGATCCGTTTTGTGGCAGTAGGACAGCGCCTGCTCCTGGATTTTCGGACGACGGAGATCGACGGCCCGATGATCCGCGTGGTCGATCCGGTGAAATCGGTGGAGGAGCGCTATCGCGCATTGCGCAAGCTGCGGCCGCGGTTCGCGACACCCGAGCGCATCGTCTCCATCTGGTGGCCGCGGTTCGCCCACTCGCTCGAATCAACCGGCATCTGGGGCGAGGTCATGGAGCGAATCACCGAGAGCGGACATGTGGATGCCGTGCGCTCTGCCCAGGAGACGCTCTCCGAACTACTCCGCCTCGAGCGCGTTCAGCAGCGAGACGCGGTGCGCGGCGAAGGCTTCCGGACGCTCTGGAGCCGGACGCCCACGAGAAGGTAGCGCTGGAGCGCGCAGAGTTCCGTAAGCTCGTGCGCGAAGCGGTCGCGCTAGTCCCGGCGGACCTGCTGGCGCGGGTGCAGAACGTGGATATCGTCATCGAAACGCGACCCACGGCGCGCGAACGCAAGGCGGCGGGCATCGGGCCGGGTCGGCTTCTGCTGGGACTCTACCATGGCGTCCCGCTGACGGCGCGGGGCGAGTACTACAACCTTGTGCTGCCAGACAAGATCTCCATCTACCAGGAGTCAATCGAGGCGGTTTGTGACGACGATGACGCGATCCGCGAGCAGGTGCGCACAACAGTACTTCACGAAATCGGCCACTACTTCGGCATAGATGACGATCGCTTGCACGAACTGGGGATGGGATAAGGAAGCGGGGAAGCGACTCGATTCTTTCGTTGACCGAAGCGTCGCGTTCTGGCTACGGTGGGGATCATGCAGCGCACCGTAGAAGAGTGGCGGCGGCCCGACCGGCCCGCAATGCGACGATCGGTTGCTCGCCCCTACCATCGTTCCCGCGCCGAGCGCACACTCTTCGTGATCGCAATGCTGGCGCTGCTGGTCGCCTCTACCTACACCTCACTAGCCATGCTGGGCCGCGTGACGCCAATGCTCTTTCCGGGCCGCAACATTCTGAACTTCAGGATTGGTGGCGTCGAAGTGCTCTCCTCGGTAGCGCCGGGAGTCAGCCTTCCGGGCGTAAACGACCTGCAGAACAAGCGCATCAACCTCCTGATCATGGGCCTGGATAGGCGCCCTTCGGAAGGCGATATTGCGGGACGAACAGACTCCCTCGTCGTCGCTTCGATCGACCCGCTCACGAAGACGACGAACATGCTCAGCTTTCCGCGGGACATGTGGATCGATATCCACCCGGCGAACGGGCCGATCTACCAGGACCGCATAAACGGTTCCTTCGCCGCCGGCGTGGGCACGGGCAATTCCCCCGAAGCCGGTGCGGACCAGGTGAAGCGCGACCTGAAGGCGAACTTCGGCATCGAGGTAACCCACTGGGTGGTGATGGACTTCTTCGCCGTCCAAAAACTGATCGATGCCGTGGGCGGAGTCGATATCGACATCCCTTACGAGCTCTCCGTTGGGAACTGGTACTACAGCGATGACGACAAGCACGCACAGTACGTGAGCTTCCCGGCGGGGCTCCAGCACCTGGACGGCTACCACGCCGTGGCCTTCGGCCGGAACCGGGATCCGAGCGACTTTGCCCGCGTAAAGCGCCAGCAGGTCGTGATGACGACCGCCCTCGCGAAGGTCTTCTCGCTTGGGCTCCTGAACAACCCGCTGGACCTCTACGACACCTACTCGAAGCTCGTGAAGACGGACGTGCCGAAATCTAAAATGCCCGGCTACGGGCTCCTCCTGAAGGATACCGGTGGGCGAACCCGGACCTACTCGCTGGGCGATCCCGTGAACGGCATCGAAACGCTCGAGGAGTTCGTCACCGCAGGCGGCGCGGATGTCGAATCGTGGAACGCCGAGAATGTCCAGTACTGGTTGAGCCAGGTTTTCACGAAGACGGCCTACGCCAACTCGAACGTGGAGATCCAGAACGGCTACGGCGGTGAGGAAGGCGCAACGCGCGCGGCGGCACTCGGCCGCTACCTGGCCTACTCCAAGGGGCTGCCAACCGTGTACTACGGCCCAGACCAACCCGCCCAACCAACCACCACGATCCTGCTCTACGGTGAGAGGGGCCAGCTCGCCGATGATGTGGCGAAATGGATGAACGTCCCGAAGAGCAGGGTGAAATCGCTACCGAGGGACGATTCGAGCCAGCCAGACGTGGTGATCGTGGTCGGTAAGGATTTCAAGGTCCCCGGCACGTAGTTCATTCCCAAACGCCGGCCCGGGACTCCTACGATGAGCGCGCAACGCGCTGGTGTAGACCCTTTACGAGAATCTCGTTGACCGGACAGGCCCGTCTCGATAGGTTGACTCGGTGACAACGCGGGTGGAACACGTAAACCTTTCCACCCAGCGCCCCACCGCGCCCACGCGCCGAGAACAATCGCGGCGGCTGGCCTCCGGGCTGCAGCGGCTGGTATTCGCCTTAGCACTCGTGTTCTTCGGCCTGGCGTCCATGTATACCGGCGTGGCGATGCTCGCGCGGGTGTACCCGGCGCTCTTCCCCGGCAAGGTCCTCTTCGACGTTCCAATCCTCGCGCAGCTGGACAGCATCTCGCTCGGCATCAAAACGCCCGACGACACAAGCGTCTTCAACCAGCGAATCAACCTCCTCGTGCTCGGCGTGGACAAGCGCGCGGGACTGGCCTACCAGCCAGACGAGGGGAACCTCACCGACACCATAATGATCGCCACAATCGACCCCATTCAGAAGTCCGTTGCCCTCTTGAGTCTGCCGCGTGACATGGAGATCGACATCACGCTCCCGAACGGATTTAAGTACGAGGACCGGATAAACACCTCCTACGGGGTGGGGGTGAAGGAAGGAAAAACGCCGGACGCTGGCTTCAGGCAGATCGCGGGCGACATCAAGGTCAACTTTGGGATAGACATCGACCACTGGCTGATCCTGGATTTTGTCGGTGTCGAGAAGCTGATCAACTCAGTCGGTGGCGTCGATGTGGTAATCCCCGAGGATTTGGCCGTGCCGGAAGGGTGGTACAGCAACGACGACGAGCACGCGATCTACCTCGCATTCCCGCCCGGGCCGGTGCAGTTGGATGGCTACCGGGCAGTGGCCTTCGGGCGCTATCGCGAGACGGACAACGACCTGAAGCGGGTGAAGCGCCAGCAGCTGGTGGTGATGGCGGCGCTGGGCAAGGTCTTCCAGCTTGGCCTGCTGAACAACCCGCTGGAAATCTGGGATGCCTACAACTCCACAGTGAAGACGGATATCCCGCGCAGCCGGATGCCGGGCTACGGGCTCCTCCTGAAGGCGACCAACGGCCGCATCAAGAGTTACTCCCTCGGTGACCCGGTGAACGGAGTGGACACGTTAACCGAGGCCACCTCGCGTTACGGGGCGGCGGTCTTGCACTGGAATCACGAGAACGTTCAGTACATCCTCAGCCAGGTGTTCACGAAGGCGAAGTACGCGGCTTCGAACGTGGAAATCCAGAACGGCTACGGGAACGATGACGGCGCCGTGCGGGCGGGCGCGCTGGGCCGCTAC
>JBDSEP010000018.1:0-6021 GCA_039919985.1 Tepidiformaceae bacterium
GCGCCGCACTCGCCAGGAAGCTCGAAGCGCCGGACTAACGACTTCCACCACCAGGCGCTCGTCAGCGCTTAGGATTCCCTGAACTCGCACCGCCCTCACGGGGCGGTGTCTTCGCCACCACTCAGCAACCGGGCTCGCCGTCGTTTCCGCAACAGCCGCTTCGCGTCCGAACCTTCGTCCAGTTGTTACGCAGCAGCATCTTCAGCTTCGTGGCGAAGGGTGCGTCGTACTCCCGCCAATTCGAAAGGGTCGCCCTCATCGTGGGTCTGCGGTCGCTCACGCCCGTACCGGAGTGCGCGGGTAGAGCTCCGAACGTCGAGCTTCGAACGCCCCGATTGCATCGCCTTCGAGCATCGTCAGGCCTACGTCATCCAGCCCTTCCAGCAGGCAGCGCTTCACAAAAGGGTCGATCTCGAACGAGCGACTGAAGCTCCCATCCGCGGTGGAGACGGTCTGCGAGGCGAGATCCACAACCAGCTCCGACCCCGGCAGCTCCTCCGAGCGGGCCATCAGATGTTCGATATCCTTTTGGGCGAGCACAACCGTCAGAAGACCAACCTTCGCGCAGTTGTTGCGAAAGATGTCAGCGAAACTCGGCGCAATAAGGGCGCGCAGCCCCATATCCTCAAGCGCCCATGGCGCATGCTCCCGCGACGACCCACAACCGAAGTTCGGCCCTGTGAGCATGATCGGCGCGCCTTCGTAGGCCGGGTTGTTCAGCACGAAATCCGGGTCCTTCTTCCACTCATCGAACGCGAAAGGCCCGAATCCCGTGCGCTCGATGCGCTTCAGGAATTCCTTGGAGATGATCTGGTCCGTATCCACGTCCGCCCGATTCATCGGAATCGCCCGGCCCTTCACCGTCGCAAACTTGTCCATCGTGCCTCCTCGGGTTGCTGATTGTCGCTCTCTGCCTGGTGCCGTCGTCCTACCACTATTTCCAGGTGCGAATGTCGACGAAGTGGCCGGCGATTGCCGCCGCTGCCGCCATCTGCGGGCTTACCAGGTGCGTTCGCCCGGCACGGCCCTGGCGCCCCTCGAAGTTGCGGTTCGAAGTGGAGGCACAGCGCTCCCCGGGCAGCAGGATGTCGGGGTTCATGCCGAGGCACATCGAGCAGCCTGCTTCCCGCCACTCGAAGCCCGCAGCCTTGAAAACTTCATCGAGCCCTTCCTGTTCGGCGCGCGCCTTCACCAGTCCCGACCCCGGCACCACCATCGCGCTCACCGAGTTCGCTACCCGGCGCCCACGCACAACCTCCGCCGCCGCCCGCAGGTCTTCGATGCGAGAATTTGTGCACGAGCCAATGAACACGCGGTCGATATCAATCGCCTCGATCGCCGTACCCGCCTTTAGGCCCATGTAAACCAGCGAACGCTCCGCAAGTTCGCGAGCGCCCTCGTTCGCCGCATCCTCCGGCGATGGCACCCGCCCGCTCACCGGCACGCTCTGCGCCGGCGTCGTCCCCCACGTCACGTGCGGCTCGATCTCCGCGCCGTCCAGGGTCACGTAGGTGTCGAACTCCGCCCCCTCGTCCGTCGTAAGTAGACGCCACTCCTCCACGGCGCGTTCCCACTCCTCGCCCTTCGGAGCAAAGTTGCGCCCCTTTACGTACTCGAACGTCGTCTCGTCTGGCGCGACCAGCCCCGCTCGCGCTCCGCCTTCAATAGTCATGTTGCAGACGGTCATCCGGCCCTCCATGGAGAGCGCTCGAATCACCTCGCCGCGGAACTCGATCACGTGGCCCACGCCGCCCGAAACCCCGATCTTCCGGATGATCGCGAGGATAACGTCTTTCGCCGTCACGCCCGGGTGGAGTTCGCCGTTCACCTCTACAGACATCGTCTTCGGTTTCGCCTGCTGCAGCGTCTGCGTGGCAAGCACATGCTCGACTTCGCTCGTGCCGATGCCAAAAGCCAGCGCGCCAAACGCGCCGTGCGTTGCCGTATGGCTGTCGCCACAGACGATCGTCATTCCGGGCTGCGTCAATCCCTGCTCTGGGCCAATCACGTGCACGATCCCCTGGCGGATATCGTTCACTCCGAAGAATGGCACACCGAACTCCTCGCAGTTCACCCGCAGCTGCTCCACCTGCTGCACAGAGAGCGGATCCGTCCACGGCTTCTCCCGGTCCGCCGTGGGGACGTTATGGTCCACCGTTGCGAGCGTGAGTTCAGGCCGCCGCACCGTGCGACCGGCGATCCTCAGCCCTTCGAACGCCTGCAGGCGAGGTCACTTCGTGCACCAGGTGCAGGTCGATGTAGAGCAGGTCTGGCTTGCCCGCCTCGCTGCGGACGACATGGGTGTCCCAGATCTTCTGGGAGAGGGTGCGTGGCTGCGACATAAATGCTCCGGGCGCGGGTTCTCGACTGCGAACTAACAGGGTATCGCACGGCTCGCCCAGCGGCGATCGACCGCTGCAACGTCCGCCGCCGCCCAGCAACACCGCCGCCTACCACCTACTCGGGCGTGACCTATACTGATAGTTCGCCCGGCAGCGCTCCACAGCGAGCGGTGACCGGGATTCGGACACGGAGGCCTTTCCTGATGAAGAAAGTGCTCGGGTTTTTTGCTCTGATCGCGGCCCTTGGTGGGGCGCTCATGTTCTGGCGCCGCCGCCAGGACGACGACGAATTCCTCGATGAGGAACTCGAGTAACTGCCTCCCTCACCTGAACTCCCCGATCGCCGCCCCGTCATCACCGGCGTCGGCGTGGTCACCACGCGCGGCAGCGGGGTAGCGGCAGGCTGGGAAGCGCTCGTAGCAGGGTCACCAGCAGGGCGCGATTGGTCCCCGGACGACGAGAGCGACACTTTCTTCGTCGCCCCGATCCCCGAAGACCACCGCCCGAACGACGAGATCCCTCGGAACCTCGTCCATTTCATGGATCGCGCCAGCCTTATCGCCGTGGACGCCGCACTCCAGGCGGTCTCTTCCGCCGGGTTGAGCGCTGGCGCCGGCGATTCTCGCCGCTTCGCCGTCGCCGACGGCCTTCCTTACCGTGCGCCCGGCCAGCCCACGCTCTTCGTCCCCTACGGCCACGCCGTCGCTCGAGTCCTCGGGGTTCGGGGGCCGGCGATTTGTGAGGGCGGCGCGGAATCGAGCGGCCTTGCTGCCGTGGCCACCGCCGCCCGTCTGATCGCCCGAAACGAGGCGGACATCGTGCTCGCCGGTGGCGCGCAGGCCCTGCAGCGTCCGCTGTTGGACCATCTCCGCGCGCAGGGCCTCTCCAGTCGTGCCGCTGCGCAGCCCTTCGACATCGCGCACGCCGGCATGGTGCCTGCCGAAGGGGCCGCCTACGTCGTAGTCGAGGCGGAGGGCCACGCCCGCGAACGCGGCGCTGCAACACTGGGACGCATCGCCGGAATCGGCCACGTCTTCGATTCCACCGCAGAGCCGCTCGCTCTCAGCGACTCCGCCGAAGCGGGCCGCGCCATGCAGGCCGCGCTCGGCGATGCGGGCTACCTCCAGAACCAGGTGGACCTCCACCTCGCCTCCGCGGACGGGCGTCCCCCAGCCGATTTCGGCGAAGGCTACGGGGCGAAGCGCACCTTCGGGCGTCACGCCTACTACGCGGCCGTCAGCACCATCGCTGGGACCCTCGGCAACGCCCTTGGCGCGAGCGGAGCGCTCTCGCTCGCCTTCGCCATCGAGGCCTTCCGCCGCCAGCAAGTCTTCCCCATAGCCGGTTTCGAAAACCCGGAAGCAGACCTCGAACTCGCCTACGTCCGTGCCGCCCGCGCCGAGAAGCTCGATTGCATTCTCGTCTCCAGTCTCGGGCTCGGCGGCACGAACGTGAGCATCGTCCTTTCGCGCGAGTAGCAGGGCCTGGCGCGATCTCACTTTCTCGCGACCCTACCGCGCAACTCTCCTATCATTTAGCGATGCCCGTTGAGATTACCTGGCTTGGCCGCAACTGCTTCCGATTGAAGGGACGCGACGGTGTGGTCCTGACCGATCCCTGCCCGCCGGAGAGTGGCTACACCATCGGAAAACAGAGCGCCAACATCGTCACACTGAGTAACCGTGATGACGCGGGCTACAGCTACCGCGCCGGGCTCGATACGAACGCTCACGTACTCGATGCGCCGGGCGAATACGAAGTCGGCGGTATCCTCGTCACCGGGCTCGCTACCAAACGCCTCGATGGCGGCCGAAATGTAGTCTTCGTTGTCGAAATCGATGGCATCCGCGTCGGCCACCTTGGATTAGCCAGCACCCAGGGCATCGATGAGCTGAAGGATGTCGACATCCTGCTCTTCCCGGCAGGCGGCGGGAACTCGCTCGGTGGCCCCGGCGCCGCCGATGTGATGACCAAGGTGGACCCGCGAGCGGCCATCCCCATGAACTTCAAGACAGACGTCGAGACCGCCGACCTCCAGCCGCTGGAGACCTTCCTCAAAGAGATCGGCTCGAAGCCAGAGCCCGTGCTGAAAGTGCAGTACTCGCGCACGCAGCTCCCGCAGGACCTCACCATCGTCGTACTCGAACCGAAGCTCTAGGGCTGGCGGGTGAGCGCGCCATAGGCCTCCGGGCTGCGGTCGTTCACCACGTGAGTGCCCGGTGCCATATCCTTCCAGCGCGCCATCGCCCGGTTCACCGAAGCGGTCATAGCTACTCCGCTACCATCCGGCGAAGCTGCCACCAGCGACCCGTTCGGGGCGCAGACCAACCCTCCGTCCGGCCAGGCAGCCGCCACGTAGACCTTGTTCTCGTCGCTCCGTGTACGGGCCACCGGCTCAGTCATGCGGTCCCCCGTGAAGAGTGGCCACGCGAGGATCTCCGCCCCCTCGAGCATCAGGGCGCGCGCCACCTCGGGCACCAGCGCCTCATCGCCGCAGAGCAGCGCCACATTCCCAAGCGGAGTGGCCACTACAGGGGAGGGCAGTTCGCCTAGTGTGATTCCCTGACCATGCGTGGCGGTGTGTTCGTGCGAGCGCTCGGGCGTCACCAGCGTCGCGCTGCGCCCATGCATGCAACCGTTCGTGCTGGCACCGAATGCCAGCATGCCGCCGAGCTCCCGACACGCGGATTCGAGCTGCGAGAGCTCTACCTGCCACCCGTCCGGCGCCGCCATCCCCGGGAATACCACGAGGTCCGCGCCTTGCAGGCGTAGCCCTTCGTAGCGCGCTAGCATCGCCCGCGCATCGAACGTTTCGAGGCCTGGCGCCACTGCCACGCGGCTGTTCTCCGTAGCCACTGGTTCGCCCAGCAGCGCCGCAATGGGCAACGTCGCGCTTGGTGCCGTCAGCGTTCGATAGAGGCCTGGGCGGCGGTGGATGCGCCCCTCGGGCGCACCCGGGTCGACCTCGTAGACGAGCACCGTTTCCTGGTCGCTCGGCGCACAGGCGCGCACCATTCCTGCCGGGTCGATGACGCACGAACGGCCGGCGTAGACAATGCTTCCGTCCTCCGTGCCCCATTTGTCCGCCGCCGCTACCCACACGCCGTTTTCATAGGCCCGGACCGGCATCATGTACTCGCACTGGATGTTCGACAGAGTGTTGCTGTCGCGACCGGAAGCAACCCACGCTGTCAGGTCGAGGATGATCTCCGCGCCGTTCAACGCCAGCGAGCGCGCAATCTCCGGGAGCCGGCCGTCCGCACAGATCAGGATCCCAGCGCGACAGAAGCCCGTGTCGAACACCGGAAAGTCGAGCCCTTTCTTGAACCAGAGGTTATCAAAGTGCCAGAGGAAGCTCTTGTTGTACTGTCCCGCCATTTCGCCATTAGCGCTAAACATAACGCCGCTGTTCGTGAGCGCGCCTGAAGTCGAGGGCACCACTAGCCCTGCCGCAAGCCAGTAGCCATGCTCCCGCGCCTTCGCCCCCAGCAGCGCTGCCACCTCGGCGTACGGGCGGACATCCGGCCGATCGTACGGCCGCCTATCTTTCAGGTAGTAGGCGGGATAAGAGCACTCGGGCAGCAGCACAAGGTCCGCCCCAGCGGCCCCGGCCTCATCGAGTGAGCGCAGAGTGTTCTGGAGGTTCTCCTCCGCGTCTTCGATATCGAACGCACGGAGC
>JBDSEP010000033.1:0-3206 GCA_039919985.1 Tepidiformaceae bacterium
GGCCATTGGTCGCAGGTGACGGCGTAGTCGCGGCCCGAGAAATACTTCGTCCACTCCGCCTCGGTGAGATTGCGCCCGGCCGCGAAGCACACTTTCTCCGCCCAGAGCTGCCTGTCGAGAGACCACACCACCACCGCTTGTTCACTAACGACGGTCACCGTCGATCCATCCGGGGACATCCATGCCGCGCTCGCGGACCCCGCCGAAGCGAAGTTTGATCCGATCTTCTGCGGACACGCTCGGTCTCCGCGTAGGCGCCGAACTCGTCGACCGCTGGCACGAGGTACGGCTAGCCGATCTCGTCGCAGATCGCTTCGGTGAGCAGCTTGGGGGACGCGAGCTGCTCCATCCTGAAACGCGCGTGATGCTCGCGGACTGCCGACCGCGCATGCAGGCGATGCACCACGAGCTGGCGGGCGACAGTGGGCCGATGAACTACGGGTTCGAGTTGAGCGAGCCCTCCCGTGCGGGCTTCGATCACCTGCTCAATCTGCTAATCTCGCGCAAGGTGACGGCGTGAAGCGATCCGATGGAAGCATCGTGTCGCCAAAAGACACGGAGGGTTGTCCGCTTCGTCCCGCGGGCGGCGGTCGAGCAACACGACCGGGGAGAGCTGTCACAGGCTCGAGCGCTCACCGAAAGCGACGGCCAGTCGTGGGCTTCGGCCGCCTGCCGATGGCATATCATGTCGGCGTGGAAGCACGCCGAGTCGGGGAGTTCTACGACGACGCGGGCATGATCTGGTCGCTGCGCTCGGTCGGGCCTCACCTCCATCCCGGGAGCGAAGAGGCGACCGTGTCGCTCGCCTCACGCGCCGCCGAATATGGCTTCGCGGCCGAGGGTGGATGGGTTCTCGAGCTTGGCTCGGCCCTTGGCGCGCCCTCGCGGTTCCTCGCGCGCCGTTTCGGGGTGAGGGTTGCGTGCGTCGACATGGACCGACGAATGCACCGCGCCGCAGAGGCGACGAACCGCAGTGAGGGGCTCGCACGGGTGGTTCAACCGATCCTCGCCCGGACCGAACGGCTTCCCCTGGCCGACGCCAGCTGCGACGCGGCCTGGAGCCAAGATGCGCTCTGCCACATGGAGAAGGATGCGGTCCTCGCCGAGGTCGCACGAGTGACCCGCACCGGCGCTGTGTTCGCGTTCACCGACTTCGTCGCGCGCACCGAACTATCTGCCGATGAGAGCGACCGGCTGCGACGCGTCTGGGCATTCCCGTCTCTCTACGGGATCCCGCGATACGTCGCGCTGCTCCACCGTCTTGACTTCGAGGTCCTCCTGGCGGAAGACCGCACTGCGGCCACTCTTCGGGGTCGACCGCGGCGGCCAGACGACACCGAATGGTGGGAGGAGTTCGGTCAGAGGTTCGGTGCTACCGCTGTCGAGGCGCGGATCGAGGCCGGAAGTACTTGGCAAGGTTTGCTCGAAGCAGGCGGGGTTGGTTACGCGATGTTCATCGCCCGGAAAGCCTAGCGCTTTCCTTAACTACGTACTCGCCACGATGGGGTCATAGCGTCGCTCTTCGTGGTTGCTCGTGAGCACCAGCGAGAAGCGGCTCGACCAGGCCGCCGAAGGTCTCACCGCGTGAACGCGCAATCGTCCTCTGCAACTGGATCGAGGGTGGCGAACTCGTAAGTGCTTGACCGAGAACGCGCCCGCACACCAACGCCAGGAGTGTGATCGCATTGTCGATGTCGTTGCCGAGGCGAACGACCACCTCCACTGGGCCTGCGCCTTCCTCCTTGAGTGGCTCTGGCAGGAGGAGACGCAGGTTGCCGGCTCCAGCCCCTCTCCGCTTTCCTCGACAGAACGGAGCAGCTCGAAAGGGCGCTCGAGGCCATAGTCTGGAAGGTTGAAGACGGCGAAGTCCCGTTTGTCCAGCGCGCACAAAAGCGATTGCGCCTTCTTCCCTTGCCCGCCCCGAAGCGCGGACTGGAGCGCGACGTCCCAATCCTGTGGGGGACAAAGGCGTGCCCCGATGACGAGCACGAGGAGCCCACCACCTGGTCCGCCGTGCGCGACCATCTCGCCGTCGAACTGAACGTAGACTGCAGATGCGCTGGCAGGACCTTGCTTCCCGTCGCATCGTTCTTGATGAGCTGAGTCAGGCGATGGGCGGGCTCGACATGACGCATCCCGAGCTCCAGCGCGGGCTGGAGGCTGCGCGTACGAAGGTGTTGCAGCTTTACGAAGCTTTGGTCGAGGTGAGTGGTCCCTTTGAGTTGGGCGGCGCGGACGAGGAATGCGCCGCAACGGCTCGAGTGTGGGTGAGGCGGGACGACATTCGCGAGGCGCCACCGAACACAGCTCAACGCGAGCCAAAACGGACGTGGGCTGGATGTTACCGGTAGAGTTCGCTGACTGGATGCGCTCGACTTGCGCCCGGCGGTCGAGCTCCGGCGCGCGGGCAAGGCCGAATTGCGCCCTCGTTGACTCCCTCCCCTGACACTCTTGAGCTAAGTCTTCGATCCCTGCCGCGCGTGTCGCGCGAGATGGTCCCCATTTAACCCGTAATACTACGAGGCACTATTGTGTCACCTATTGCCCGGGCCTAGACTCGGCTCGCTGGTAAAGGCTCCTATCGGGTGCGGACGCTGCGGAGCTAAGCCGCCAGTCGTCAGAGTTCGCCACCCCGGAGGTCTCACAGTGCGTCCGAGCAGCATTCTTCTTCCCCTTAGCCTTGTCGCCGCGCTTCTCGGCGTCAGCAGCGCAGCAGCCGATGACCCGCCCGGTCCCGCGTACAGTGGTCCCGCGATAGTGACCCTCACGGGGGCACTCCAGGACGGAACAGGCGCCACCATCGGTAGCGTCCAGGTCTCGCAAAATGCCGCCGGCGTGGTGCGCGTGACCGTCGGAGGCTCGGCTTTGCCGGCGGGCGCCCATGGTATCCACATCCATGCCGTTGGCAGATGCGAAGGCCCTGCGTTCACCTCGGCCGGGGGCCACTTCAACCCCGCCGGCGCGCAGCATGGGCTCAACAATCCCGCCGGGCCCCACGCCGGCGACCTCCCGGGCCTCACAGTCGCCGCCAACACCACCTACTCCTACAGCGCCACAACGGACCGCGTCGCCGCGACTACCGGCCCCCGGAGCATCGCCGACGCCGATGGCAGCGCGCTCATCGTGCACGCCAGCGCGGACGACCAGGTGACCGACCCGACCGGGAACTCGGGCGGTCGTATCGCCTGCGCCGTCCTCACGCAGGC
>JBDSEP010000037.1:0-6836 GCA_039919985.1 Tepidiformaceae bacterium
CGGTGCAAGTGACGGTTGACGGGGTTGGGGCAGTCCTCGACGTAGGCTGATCAACGCCAGACCGCCCCGCCCGGGTGATTGTTCGCACCCGGCAAAGCATCGTGATAGAATCCCGCCCGCACACTGATTGCTTCCTCGCTGAGTACGCCTCCTTGGGGCGTTGCGCGAGCAGCACCGCGAGAATGAAAGGGACACGTAACCGCATGGATCTCGGCCTTAGCGAAGAACAGGAACTGCTGAAAAACTCGGCCCGCGAGTTTCTTGAAAAGGAATGCCCGGAAGAGCACGTCCGCGCCATGGAAGAGGACGAGAAGGGTTACAGCCCGACGCTCTGGAAGAAGATGGCCGACCTCGGCTGGCAGGGACTGATGATCCCGGAAGAGCAGGGCGGTGCCGGCTTCTCGTTCCTGGACCTCTGCGTTCTTGTGGAGGAGTTCGGGCGCGCACTTGTGCCGGGACCATTCATCCCCAACGCGACCAGCGCCGCAGGCCTAATCCTCGCTGGTAGCGACGCGCAGAAAGCTAAGTACCTCCCGGGCATCGCCGACGGCAGCGCTATCCACACGTACGCGATCACCGAGCCGAGCGGCCGCTGGGACCGCGAAGGGATCACGATGAAGGCGACCGCTGGCGGCAGCGGCTTCGTGCTCAACGGCACGAAGCTCTTCGTGCCCGACGCCGCCGTGGCCGATTACCTGAACGTGGTGGCGTGGAAGCCGGATGGCAAGCTGAGCACATTCATCGTGCCCCGCGACCAGGCGGGCATTACGGTCACCGTCCTGAAGACCATCGCCAGCGACAAGCAGGCAGAGGTTGTATTTAAGGATGTGAACGTGGCCTCGGAAGATGTCATCGACATGGACCAGAAGACGGCCAGCCGCCTTCGAAACATGGCGACAAACCTGGAGAACGCCTACCTCGTGGGCCTCGCCCAACGAGACTTCGAGATCTCCGTGAACTACGCCAAGGAGCGCGTCCAGTTCGGGCGCCCGATCGGCTCGTTCCAGGCAATCCAGCACAAGGCCGCTGATATGGTGACCGATGTCGATGGCATGCGTTTCATCATGTACAAGGCGGCCTGGGCGACCAGCGAAGACGAGGATTCGGCTGACATGGACACTGCGATGGCAAAGGCCTGGTGCAGTGATGCCAGCCGCCGCGTGGTCGCGCATGGACAGCAGATCCACGGCGGAATTGGCTTCACGAAGGATTACATCATCCAACTCTTCTTCCGGCGTCAGAAGCGCGCGGAACTGTTCTGGGGTGACGGCGATTTCCATCGCGAACGTGTCGCCCAGATGCTGGAGATTTAGCCTCCGCAGGCAGATTTACGAAGGGGCCCACGAAACTGGGCCCCTTCGATCGTTGTACGGGTTCTGCCGAATTGGATGGTAGCCCGCAAGCGTGGACACTGGTTGAACCGTCCGGCTATCGAGTCGGCACTATTGGAGGGACAGGATGAAGATTCGAAAATACACGCGCTGGGCGCTGCTGAGCGCTGCGGCGTTACTCGCCATGGTGGCGCTCGCAGCGTGCGGCGACGATGACGATTCGAGTGGCGGCGGCAACGTCATTGGTGGTGGCTCGGGGGGCGACGAAGCGTACGTGGCTGACATCTGCAAGGCCACGCAGAAGTTCAGCGACGACATCTCGGCGCTGACGAAAGACCCGACCAAGCTAAAGGACCCGAACGACATCGGCGCGCTTTTTGCGGGGCCGTTCGAGACGTTCGCGAAGTCCGTTTCGAAGGCTAAGCCCCCCTCCGACCTTAAGGATTACCACAGCCAGGTGGTGAAGACGCTGAACGACGCTTCGAAGCAGATCAAGGAGAGCAAGGACCTTTCGGCTCTCTCCGCACTCGGCGACAGCGCCATTCCGGAGCCACCGACCGCTGCCAAGGATCGCATCCAGAAGGTGGCCGAAAAGAACAAGGACTGCAACGACTCCGGGCTATTCGGGCAATAGGCTCGCCTTGGGCAGACGCCCAGCTGGGACGGCAGTTCCGCGGGCCACGGTTCGGGGAGGGTCGCCACGTTCGGTTCAGTAACCGTTATGAATGCGGGCGGGGTGGCTTGTCCGCACTCAAACGGCAGCTCAGGATTCCAAAGGAAATGACCGAAATTCATTGATGCGCCTGCCGCTGGTTGGACTTCCGTTGACCGCCTTGATAGCGGCACTTTCGATCGGCGGACTCGCGCTGGCAGACTCGACCGACGAGCCGACCTCTGGGGCTCTGGAGCCACCGACCGTGGTGGAGGTGGTGCGCTATGCAACGCGCGGCGATTACACGGTAGAGACGCGTTTCTGGATCGACGTAACCAGAGTGGCAGACGCCGAGGCAGTGGCGGACCGGGCGATGGGCGTCGCAGTCGGGGACGGCACGGTTACCGCGCAGTACCGAGTGGGCAAGCACAAGTGGGTGGCCAGCTCACTGCCGCTCCCGCTCTACTACAACCCGGAGGGCGCGGGTAGCCAACCGTCACTCGGCGAGGCGATCCAGTCAGGCATCGCGCAGTGGAATGGGGTGAGCGGCACGACGTTTTCGTTCACCTACGCGGGTACGAACTCGCGTGGGACAGGTGCCTGCGCCGACGAAATCGATGCGGACGGCGTGAACACCATCCAGTACTCGAATCGACTAGACTTCGGCGTCCTCGGGCGAACGTGCACCCTCTTCAAAAGCGGGCCGATCCTCGAGTTCGACATGGAAATTGACACGGGCACGCGCTGGTCGACGGAAGGCAATACGACGCGAGGGAGCTACGACCTGGCTTCGACCGTCCTGCACGAACTTGGACATGCGGCGGGAATTTCGCATCCCTGCGAACAGTCGTCGGGCTGCACGACGGCAGAGAAGCTTTCCGTGATGTTCCCGTACCTGAACGACGGAGACCAGAGACGGACGCTGACGGACGATGATCGCGGCGCGCTGCGCGAGCAGTACCCCGGGGCTCCGACTCCAACGCCGACCGAGGCTCCGACCCCCGCGCCCACGCCGTTCGTCATTCCGCCGTACAGCCGCGAGTTCTCGGCCGTCGCGTTGAGCCTCGCCCGCGACTGAGGCGACCGGAGTTAGTGCGAGTGGCCGCCCGGGCCGTGAGAGTGTCCGTGTCCGCCGAAGTCATGCGAGTGACCGCCGCCACCCAGGTCATCCGGCATGCCCGCGATGTTGCCCCCGTCGTCATCGCCACTATCGTTATCCCAGGGCGCTGGCCCATCGCCCACTGCGGCGTCCGCGCGGCCAACCAGGGCGAACCCGCCGAATGCCTTCCGCGCTTGCTTACCGCATTTGGAGCAGGGGATAAGTTGGAGGACATCGGCCATGGGCATGCGCTTTTCCGTGCGCGCGCCACATGAGGAACAGACGTATTCGTAGAGAGCCATTGCCCGATCCTGTCCGCTCGGCCGATGACGGTCAAACTCGCGGGCGAAACTACGCCCGCCGGAGCTGGTAAATCGCCCGGTGGGCGATGCGCATAACCGGGCGCGTTTCGTTCGCGACGATCAGCACATCGAGGTCAACGAAGTGGTGGCCCTTCCGTTCGAACTCGTCGGTGACGATGGCGGCGCTACGCAGATGGTCGCCGAACTGCGCCGCAGAGAAGTGCTGCGCTTCGCTGGAAACGTGAATCCAGGGACCGAGGATGACGCTGTTGGTGAGCGCGGAGTTGCCCCATCGATAGAGGTAGCCGGACGCGGCCACGCCATCAGGGCCATGAAGCGGGAGGTCATCGGCGACTTCTGCCAGGTAATCGGCGTACGGCCCATCGGGCTCGAGCACCCAGCTGAGTGTGCCGAGAACCGTGCCGATGGCCAGCGATTGGGCGCTCGCCTCGGCGCGGTGCTCCGGGATAGGGGCGGTCGGTACAGAGTCGCAAGCGGGCTGGCGCACGGCATCGAACGGGAGGGAGGCGGAGCCAGAGCCGCAGAGTTCGCCCTCCTGGTTGGTGGCTGCTACCTCGAACTCGATGGCGCGATCGGTAACTGCGGTGACGCTGGCCGCGACTCGGCACTCGTCGCCTTCGTAGAAGGGCTTGAGAAAGCGTGCGCTCAACGTCCCGCGCTCCAACCATGCGAGGCCCAGGTGTTCCGCGAAAGGTCGGGCCATGTAGGCGAGCACCGTCACGCCCGGCACGAGGCCGCCGCGAAAGCCGTAGGCCTTCGCCACGGAATCCTCGTGAATCTTGTTGTCGGACTGCGTGGATGCGTTGAAGGCGCGCACGGTGTAGGTCGGCAGGGAATCGCCAGGAGAGAAGCGGGCGATTGCGGGGAGGACCATATCAGTTCTCCTCGCGATCTGTTTCGAAGGTGCCGGCGTGCCGGACGACCTTGCGGAACGGATCGAACATGGAATCGAAGCGGCGCACGTTCGGAGGACGGTGAATTCCCTGGTGTTCGCAGGCGGAGCCTACGGAGCAGCTCGCGCAGCAGTAGACGCGCCCAGCCATAAGGTGCGGGGGGCTGGAGAAGGCGCTATAGCAACGGATGCAGTGCAAAACGGATTCGGCCAAGACGGTTTCTCCGGCGTGCTCAGGTGGCATCATTGTGGCGCGCCGTGGCGTGGCAGGGAAGTGGTCAGATGCGCCATGCTGTGTGCATGGTGCATATCAATCGGGTTTACACGCGGGCGGGAGATGACGGCAGCACGGCGCTGGGGGGAGGACAGCGTGTGCAGAAGGATAGCCTGCGCATTGAGGCGTACGGGACTGTTGATGAGTTGAACTCGTGCGTCGGGGTCGCCGTTGCGGCCGGGTTGCACGATTCGATGAAGCCGCAATTCTTCGTGATTCAACAGGTGCTGTTCAACGTGGGTTCGGACCTCTGCATCCTGCAGGAGGACAAGCTGCGATTCAGCGTGCCGGGCATCGAGCGACGCCACGTCGACCAACTGGAGCAGTGGATTGACGCCTGGAACGAAGACTTGGAGCCGCTCAAGAGCTTCATCCTCCCGGGGGGCGATGCCGCCGCCGCGCAGCTGCACGTGGCTCGAACGGTCTGCCGGCGGGCAGAGCGGCTGACGATCGCGCTCTCCCGCGAAGAGCCTGTCGGCGAGTTCGTCGTGCCGTACCTGAACCGGCTGAGCGACCTGCTTTTCGTGGCCCCACGGTACCAGGCGAAGCTCGCCGGAGTGGGCGACATCCTTTGGGATAGCCGCGGCTACTAGGCGGCGGGCGGCACGACAATCGACTGCCCGTGCCGCAACGTGGGCCAGACTCAGCGCTTCAGGCGCACGATTGGGCCCTCTTCGAAGACCCATGTGTTCTGAAGCCCGAGGCGCTCGTGTATGGTCACGGGAATGCCTAAGTCCGCGAGGTAGAGTTCGCCGACGTAGCTTCGACTACCGGGCTCGAGGCAGCCTTTTTTCGGGAGATCGAGCATGAGCGTAGTGGTCGCGCGAATGGTGGGGAAGCTGGCCAGGCCGGTCGTAGCGTTGAGGCCGGTCGGCACGTCGATTGCGAGGATGGGGCGTCCGGACGCGCCCGCGAGTTCCGCAACCGCGGCCGCGATGCCAACGGGTGGGCCCTCGAGCCCATAGCCAACGAGCGCATCGATCAGCAGGTCGGCTTCGGCGAGTTGGTCCTCGAGGGCGATCTCGCTGGTGTCCAGGCTGCCCGGTTCAACGATTCCGACGGCCTTGAGGATCTGGAGCTGGCGGCGAGTGGTGAACGAGATATCCTCTTCCACGCCTGCAAAAACGGGTTGCACGGCCACGCCCCAGTTCGCCAGGCTGCGAACGGCGGCCATACCTGCCGCGCCCTTATTGCCGCCGCCCGTGAGCACAACGACCCGCCTGCCGCGCCCCTTCCCCCCGAGCATTGCCAGCGCGAGCTGTGCGACGGCGCGACCGCCGTTCTCGGTAATCTGGAGGATATCGAGGCCGCACTCTTCCTGGGCGACACGCTGGACGTCGCGCATCTGGGCCGCAGTGACCGATTGCACTTCGGAAAGGCGCCGCTGGGGGAAACCGCCGGGGTCAGCTTTGACGGACATGTACAACTCCCGGCACCCGGTTCGCGGCGGGCCCGTCCGCAAGTCTACGTCCGATTGTGATGTCCGTCACGGAGACTACACGGGTCACTCCTCGGGGTAACTGGCGGTGACGCGCGCCGAGATCCCGCCGCGAGTGTTGAACTCGCCCGAAACTTCGAGGTAGGCGGGAGCGATCGCGGCGACGATGTCATCGAGAATCGTGTTCACGACATCCTCGTAGAAGATGCCCTTATCGCGAAAGGTGTGGAGATAATATTTGAAGCTGCGAAGCTCGATGCAGCGTTCCGCGGGCGCATAGTTGACCGTGATGGTGCCGAAATCCGGGAGGCCGGTCATCGGGCACATGCTGGTGAACTCCGGCGCCGTGAACTCGATGCTGTATTCGCGTCCAGAAAAGCGGTTGGGGAAGCCGTCGATCGTCCCATCGGTTTTGTAGCTGTTGTCTGCCATGTCATCAGCGTGGGCCTGGCGGCGGGGAGGGGCAAGCGCGCCGATCAGGCCCGGGGGAGGCCTAGGCCGCGCGTGGCGATGATGTTGCGATTCACCTCGCTCGTGCCTCCGGCGATCGTGTAGCTCGGGGCGGCGAGCGCCCAGCGCTCGATCCGGCCCTTGAGTGGCGCGTACTTCGAGGGCGGCTCGATCTGCCCCGCCATCCCGAGGACGCGCATGCCGGTGACACCCATCTGGCGCTGCAGCTCGGTGCCAAAGACCTTGGAGACCGAAGCCTCGGAGTTCGGCACCTTGCCCTTGCTCTGCATTTCGGCCACGCGGTAGCAGAGCCATCGGCCGATCTCGAATTCCATGTAGCGTTCGGCGAGTTCGTGGCGGATCTCCGCGCGGGCGCG
>JBDSEP010000042.1:0-6639 GCA_039919985.1 Tepidiformaceae bacterium
ACTTACGCCACCTGGTGGATCCGCCAGGCGATTACCCGCGCCATCGCCGATCAGGCGCGCACCATCCGCATCCCGGTCCACATGGTCGAGACCATCAACAAGCTCGTGCGCGTCAGCCGTCGCCTGGTCCAGGAATACGGACGCGAACCAACGAGCGAAGAGATCGCCCGCGGGATGACCGAGAGCGGCAAACCAGATACGGCCGCCGCGTATACGCCGGAGCGCATTCGCGAGATCCAGAAAGTCTCGCAGGAGCCCGTCTCCCTCGAAACCCCCATCGGCGAAGAGGAAGACAGCCACCTCGGCGACTTCCTCGAAGACCCAACCGCTCTCGCTCCGGCGGAGGCGGCCAGTCAGCAACTACTGCGTGAGCAGGTCGAAGACGTCCTCGCAAGCCTCACCAGCCGGGAACGGCGCGTTTTGCAGCTCCGCTTCGGGCTTGAAGATGGTCGCAGCCGCACGCTCGAGGAAGTGGGCCGCGAGTTCGGCGTCACTCGCGAACGCATCCGCCAGATCGAAGCGAAAGCGCTTCGGAAGCTGCGCCACCCCAGCCGCAGCCGAAAACTCAAGGACTACCTGGACTGATCGTCCTCGAGCTGCTCGGAATTGAAGAAGGGACACCTGAACGGTGTCCCTTCTCTGTTAGGCGAACTGCGGGCAAGGTCAGTTACGGTCGACGCTCTTCCGGTCGTCCGAGGAGACGAGCGCAAAGCTCGGCACCTCGCGTCGGGTGGCGCGAGCGGGCATGGCAGCGGGTGCGCTCGCGTCGGAGCCGCGCTCCGCATTCATCTGGCTTACGCGAGAGACTGTCGCCGCGGGTGCGTCACTGGCAGGAGTCGCTGCTGGTGCTGCTGGCATCTCTGCCGCACGTCCAGCCGAAGCGGCCGCCGCCGTTTCGATCTTCCCGCTCAGGGTGGCCCCTTCTTCGACCATGAGGGCCCCTGCGACCATCGTCCCGGTGACGAAAGCGGTGCTGGTGAGGAGCAGGCGACCGGTGCAGACGATATCGCCCTCGATGCGGCCGCGGATTTCGGCGTCGTGCGCCTGGATCTTGGCGCGCGCGGTGGCGTCGCGTTCGATGGTAAGGAGTCCACGGCAAACGATTTCGCCGCTGATACGGCCCTCGATGCGGAGGTCCTGGTCTGTCTCGTATCGCCCATCGAACGACGAGTGAGCGTCGACGACGCTGGCCGCCCGTTGGTCTGCGGCGGCCGGTCGAGGCGCAGCGGCGGCGCCTTCGAATTCCGGCCGACGCGGTGCGCGGGTCACGGATTGGGGGTCAGGAGCCGGGTTCGAGTCGGTTTGTTCGTCCATTCCTGGCTCCTCCTGGTATTCCGCTCGCGGGTCCGGGTATTGGCTTTCGCGGGGATTCTTCTTGAGTTGCATAAGCTCTCCTTCGGTTCTGTCGTTCCGAGGCCGAGCCCCGGCGAAATCAGCTCTTTCAGCACCTTAGACTTCGAGTCACCCGGCGTCCACCCCTATGTAAAGCCAAGAATTGGCTGTACCGCAGGCTCTGGCTCCCAGTTCCAGGCCCAGAGTTGCCTATCACGCAGACTCAGAGCACGACGTTGAGGAGCTTCCCGGGGACGTAGATCACGCGTCGCGGCTCGGCCCCATCCAGCCACTGCCTGACGATCGCCGAGGCGAACACCGCCACTCGCGCCTCCTCCTCCGAGGCCTCCAAAGGTAGGGTGACGCGATCGCGCACTTTGCCGTTCACCTGAACCACCAGTTCGACTTCATCATCGCGGGCGAGCGCTGCATCACAGACGGGCCACGCGGCCAGGTGCACGCTATACGGCTTGCCGATGCGCTCCCAGAGCTCCTCAGCGAGGTGCGGCGCAAGCGGCGCGGTCAGCAGAATTGCCGTCGCGATCGCCTCCTCCCACGCCGCGCGGTCGACGCTCCCGGCCGCGCGCGCTCTCTGCATCGCGGTGGTGTGCTCCATTAGGCGCGAGATCAGCGTGTTGAAGCGGAATCCCTCCATCTCGGCGGTCACCGCGCGGATGGTCTTGTGGGTGGCGCGGCGCAGCGTTCGTGTGGCCTCCTCGTCCGCGTCCGTCGAGAGCGTGGGCTCCTCGGTTGCCAGTCCCCAGAGGCGGTGCAGCCACTTCACGATGCCCGCCATCCCGGTGGGGTTGTACGGCCCACCCTGGTCCCAGGGACCAACGAACATGAGCTGGCAGCGGAAAGCATCCGCACCCCATTGCGACACGAGCTCATCCGGGGCAACCACGTTTCCGCGGCTCTTCGACATGCGATTACCATCGGGACCCAGGATCACGCCCTGCGTGACCAGCCGCAGCATGGGCTCGTCGCCCTCCACCAGCCCCATGTCTCGAGCCGCCTTCCAGAAGAAGCGGCTGTAGAGCAGATGCATGACGGCGTGTTCGCCACCCCCCGTGTACTGATCGACCGGGAGCCACTGTTTCGCAGCCGCGCGGGAGAATGGCCGCTCGCTGTTGTGCGGATCCGCGAAGCGCATCTGGTACCAGCTGGAGCACATGAAGGTGTCCAGCGTGTCCGTCTCGCGGCGCGCGGGCCCACCATCGACTGGGCAGCGCACGTTCACCCAGTCGGCAATCTGCGTCAAGGGCGAAACACCGCTGGAATCGAACGTCACGTGCTCCGGAAGAGTCACCGGGAGATCTTCTTCCGGCACCGGCACGATCCCGTGCTGTTCGCAATGGATTATCGGGATTGGCGCTCCCCAGTACCGTTGCCGCGAGATGAGCCAGTCGCGCAGCCGGTAGTTTGTGGTCCGCTCGCCAACTCCCCGCTCGCTCGCCCAGTCCACCATTTGCTCGAACGCCTGGGCTTCGTCCAGGCCGTCGAATGCTCCCGAACTGATCGTCCGGCTGCCGTGGGCGAGGGCCTCCCGGAGGGGGTTCGGGAGGGCGCCCTCCTTGGGGGCGTAGACGGGACGAATCTCCAGCCCGAACTTCTCAGCGAACTCAAAATCGCGTTGGTCGTGGGCAGGGACCGCCATAATCGCGCCTGTGCCGTAGGTCACCAGCACGTAATCGGCGATCCAGATGGGAATCCGCTCGGCGTTGAAGGGGTTGATGGCGTAGGCGCCGGTGAACACGCCGCTCTTCTCACGGTCTGTCGAGAGCCGCTCGATCTCCGTCGCCCTGCTGGCCGATTCCGCATAGGCGGTCACGCTCGCCCGCTGCTCCGCGGTCGTGATTTTTTCGACTAGCGCGTGCTCTGGAGCCAAGACCATGAAGGTCGCTCCAAACACGGTGTCGGGGCGAGTGGTAAACACCGTCAGAAGCTCGTCCACTCCGGGCACATCGACAGCGAAGCTCAGGCGTGCGCCCTCGGATCTGCCGATCCAGTTCGCTTGGCGAGTGCGGATGCTTTCGGGCCACTGGATCCCCTCGAACTTCAGCAGCTCCTCGGCGTACGCCGTGATCCGGAAAAACCATTGGGTGAGGAATCGCCGCTGAACCACGTCGTCCGAGCGTTCGCAGCGGCCATCAACCACCTGTTCGTTGGCCAACACGGTCTTGCACCCGGGGCACCAGTTGGCGGCCGCTTCGGCGCGGTAAGCCAGCCCACGGTTATAGAGTTGAAGGAACCACCACTGGCTCCAGCGGTAGTACTCCGGGTCGCTCGTAACCACCTCGCGGTCCCAATCGAAACCCGCGCCCATTAGTTTTAGCTGCTCGCGCATGCGGTCGATATTCGCGTAGGTCCACTCCTTCGCGTCCACGCCCCGCTTGATGGCCGCGTTTTCGGCGGGAAGCCCGAAGGAATCGAACCCCATCGGGAACATCACGTTGAACCCGAGCATCCGCCGGTAGCGCGCCGCAGCGTCACTCGGAGCCATCGCGTACCAGTGCCCCGTGTGCAGATCCCCCGACGGGTAGGGAAACATAGTCAGCGCAAACCACTTCGGTCGCGGGTCGTCATCGCTGGCGTGGTAGAGGTTGTCGGCCAACCATCGGTTACGCCACTTCGGTTCAATCTCGTGGGGGTCGTAGCGATCGGTCACGATCGAATTACCTCGCTAGTCCTGGCAAAGCTGGGAGTGCTGCGCTGTGAACGCAGGGTGAGAAGATTCCGTGGAACGCCCCGCCGGCTACGCGCCGCGGGGCAGTGGAAGGGCGAGCGGTAGTTCGCGCGCCGCGGCGGCCCGCTGCTGCGGACCGTTGCACGAAGCTGTCGTACTCGCCGTACAGGGAGTGCGCATTCGCTTTCACCCTCGATTCGGGACAGCTATGGCCGTCAAACCGTCGCTCAATAGTAGCGAACTCAGTGCTCCACGTCACCGGTTCGCGCTGGCGACTTCTTGTAGTGCGCCACGATTAGGGTCTCGAACTGCCGGGCCTGTGAGCACGTCCGACAGGTGAGGTACCACACGTAGAGCTCGTCCGGCTCCTTGCCGTAACGGATGCGCGCCGCGTCCTTGGTTTCGCCGACAACTCTTTGCATTTCGCCCCACGGGGCAGGGAGCAGCCGAGTGTAGGCCATCCCGCCGGGCCGATCCACGCCCTTCTGGCCGGGCTCGGCGCCTTCCACTTCGAGCATAATCTGGCGCCGAAACTTCCCCGCCCCGAGCAGCAGCATCGCGTCCTCGGGCACCGTCAACCCAAGCTTCGCCGCTCGCGCCCTGAGCGCGCTCCTCGCGCCCGCGAAACCCACTGGTACGCCCAGCAGAGCCGTAGTGCCCATACCCACAAAAGTGATGTCCGACCAGTCGTTCTCCACGTCGTGCCAGTCGTCGGCGTCGAGCCTCGGGCAGTCGCAACTGCGGACTATTGGCTCCGCAGGCCCCGTTGGGGATGCATCGACCTCTGCTCCGCGCCTGTCCAGGCGGACCCGCCGCCGCTCGCTCACGGTGCGCGCAACCAGGCTGCGGCCAACGGTGGAAGCTCGAACGTTCCGCCATCAATCGGACCCTCGAGGTGCGCAGCGGTGCTCAAGAGCACTTCCGAGCCCGGTGGCACTGGGAAGGCGGACGGTTCGAGCGCCGTGCTGACGGCCACCAGCACTCGCGCTTCGCCAGCGGCGGCACGCTCGAAGAGGAAGATCTCGGCCGGCGACTCGAGTTGGCGGTACTCCCCGCGTAGGAGAGACGGCAGTTTTTTGCGCAGCCACGTCGCTCTGCGCTGCAGCGAAAGCATGGAGCCTGCGTCCGTCTGCTGGCTTGCCACGTTGATCTCGATCGGTCCGTACGGGAGCCAGGGTTCGGCCGTCGAAAAGCCGCGTCCCGGCGAGTTATCCCACTGCATCGGCGTGCGTTCGGGATCGCGCCCCGCGTAGTGGAAGCGCGCCGGGTCGTGGAGGCGCGCTTCGGGGATATCGACATCTTCCATGCCAATCTCCGCGCCGTAGTAGACGAAAGGGGTGCCTCGCAGACCGAGGAGGAGCAGAATTGCGGCCCTGCCCCGGTCATGCCCTCGCCCGTCGCCGTTGAGACGGGAGACCAGGCGCGAACGGTCGTGGTTATCGAGCGCGTAGCACGGCTGAGCGCCCGCAGGAAGGGTGGCCGCGGAATCGGCCACAATCTCACCGAAGTGCCGCGCGTCCCAGGCTGCGTAGGGGCCTTCGCCGTGCCGGATGAAACGGAAGTCGAACGCGAGGTGCAGGCCGTTCAGATGCTCGTCGCCGTAGAAGCGGCTGAGTTCGTCACCGCTGCCGAACACTTCCCCCACAGCCATTCGTCCGGGGAACTCATCGATCACCCGGCGAATGCCCCGCACCGCATCGAAGACATCAGGGTAGTTCTGGTTGTTCTCCCAGACATGCTTGTGGCGGTCGTGCATGCCCGGCTCCCAGTGCGGGTTGGCCGGATTGTCCTCGAACTCGGGGTGCTTCACGACCATGCCCATAACATCGATCCGCACCCCATCGATGCCCCGCGCAAACCAGAAGCGCAGCACGTTGTGCATCGCCTCGGCGACCTCCGAGTTGCGCCAGTTCAGATCCGGCTGCTCGATGAGGAAGGAGTGAAGATAGTACTCCCCGGTCTCAGTGTCATACTCCCACGCAGGTCCACCAAAGACTGCCAGCCAGTTGTTGGGCAGTTCGCCGTCAGGCTTTGAATCGCGCCATACGTACCAGTCACGCTTTGGGTTATGGCGCGAAGAGCGCGACTCCAGGAACCACGGATGCTGATCCGAGGTGTGGTTCGGCACGTAATCCAGCAGGAGCTTGATGCCGCGGTTATGGCACTCGCGAATCAGCCGGTCCATATCTTCGAGCGTACCGAAATCTGTGTGGACTCCATGGTAGTCCGAAACGTCGTAGCCAAAGTCCTTCATCGGGGAAGGAAACGTGGGCGAGAGCCAGATGGCGTCCACGCCGAGCGACTGCTCAGTGCCGTCGTTCAGGTAGTCGAGTCGCTCGATAATCCCAGGAATGTCGCCAATGCCGTCGCCGTTCGAATCCTGAAAGCTGCGCGGGTAGATTTGGTAGACAACCGCCTCCCGCCACCAATCGCGTTCCGCTCCCTCTTGGGCTGCACTCATGCTGCGGGGACTGCGGCGCGCAGGAGCGCTACGAGCTCCGGGTGGTCGTCCAGGAACCCCTCCGAGGCGATGATCATCGATTCTACGGCCAACCCGTGCTCCACCACGTCCGAGAGGAACGCCGCGCCGATCGTCTGGGCCGCGCCTTGACGGAACTCCT
>JBDSEP010000081.1:0-2821 GCA_039919985.1 Tepidiformaceae bacterium
CGCCCGCCGAATCATCGCATCCCCAACCTCGTGCCCGTGTACTTCGTTCACGGTCCGTGTCCCCGCCAGGTCCACCATAATCAGCGTCACCGGATCGCGCGTTAGGCGCGCCTTCTCGCACACCTCGCGCAGCCGATCATCGAACGCGTGCCGGTTGTGCAGCCCGGTCAGATGGTCCGTCCGCGCCTCACGCTCCAGCCTGCGGACCATCGTGTCGCGACGTCGGTGACTGCGACTCTCTTCGAACGCGCCAAGGATCCGCGTCTGCAGCTGTTCACCATCAGTGAGGTACTGCTTACTCAGGAAGTCGTGCGCGCCCAGTTTCATCGCGGGCAGCGTTTCGCGGTCGTTTTCGCCGGAGGTCAGAAGCACCACGGCAACGTCGTTGTGGCGCTCGCGGAGCACCCGCATCAGCTGGCTGCTGCGCTCTATCCAGAGGGCGTAATCCACAACGGCCACATCAAAGCCGCCATCGTCCAGTAGCGCTTCCGCCTCTTCCAGGTTCCGCGCCGCGTGGGGCAGAAACTCACCGCTCTGGCGCAGCACTTCGCACACGGAACGCACGTCCTCCGTGGACGAATCCACCACCAAAACGCGAAGCACTCGACGTCTATCTACGGTTCGAACTGAAGTTACGGCCACAGTTATGACTCCCCCAAGCTGAATATCGGCACGCGCGGGGCTGTCCACGAGTGCGTTTGGGGCGATACAGGGGAGATTCGGTGGCGGCTTCGTCCCGGCCGCTTTAGCTCAGAAGAGCGGCCCTCCGGGATCGAGCACCGCGCCGGTCAGAGCGATAACCGCTGGGCGCTCTTCGCAATACCCTTCGTTCTCGCACTTATCGAACACGAACGCCGAGCGCTTTTTATCGAATTCGATCTTCCAGGTGCCGAAGGCGGGGCTCGATCTCCCCTCCTCCAGTTGCGCCGTCAACACAGCGACCAATGCTTCGAGTTCTTCTCTGCCCAAGTGGGGACTCCAGTCTGAGTTGTCCGTCCAGCGTCACTCACTACTACCCACGGTGGCAACTCGCCGTGTGGGAGTGGGCGTGCGGCGGCTCAACGCGAGGCTCAACACCCCCGTAACGACCGTAGCCGAGAGCACGATCGTGCCCATCAAGAGCAGCGTCGTGCGCTCCCCGGAGGCATCCGCCAGCGCTCCGAACGGGTAGCCGGCAAGGCCGTTGAAGCCCCACGCCAGCATCGTGATCGACATCACTCGCCCGTAGAAAGCCTGGTCACACTCCTGCATCACGAGGGCGTTGTTCAGCATCTGGAATGCGCTCGAACCGGCGCCCACCAGCAGCATCACCGCCAGCGCTTGCCCGAACCCGCTGACCACTGAAAGCAGCATCAACGAGATGCCGAGCACCAGGCCGCCCAGGAGCATCAGCCGCCACGCATGCTGCGAACTCGCGAAACCCGCCAACCCGATCGTCACCGCCAGCCCGGCGACAGCGCTCACCCCAAGCAGCCAGCCGATATCGCCGGAATCGCGGCCCAGTTCGTTCTCCAGGAACCCTGGAAGTACCACAAAATACGAGTACCCGCCCATGATCATCACGATGAACGAGAGCGCCAGCAGCATCAGCCGCGGCCGTTCGGACATGTGCGTAAGCCCCAGCTTCATGTCGCCAAGTATCGAGACGCCTGCCTTCGGCGCGCGCGGAGCCGTCGGCGGCAGCAGGACCAGCGAAAAGACCACAAAAGCGAAGAGCGCCCCCATGAATAGGTAGGTGCCGCCCGTGCCGATGAGGGCAATTCCCGCCAGTCCACTTGCGAGGAACGGACCGAAAATACGGGTGCCGGTCATCGCCACTTGTTGCAGTGCAATGCCGTTCGGCAGATCGGTACCCGGCAGGAGGTCGCCGATCCACGCCTGCCGCGCCGGTCCGATGAACGAGAACACCGTGCCCATCACGAACGTCGAAGCGACGAGCGCCGCAATCGTGATGTGGTCCGTAAGGATGAGCGTTCCAACCACGAGGAAGTTGACGCCAATCGCCGTCTGGCCGATGAGCAGCAACCGCCGTTTCGAAACGCGATCCGCGATCACTCCTCCAAACGGCGAGACGAGGATAGTCGAAAGGCCCATGCCCACCGCTACCAGCCCGACGGCCCCGTTCTCGCCCGTCAGGTCGTATGCCACCAACGACTGGACGACAGACGACATCATGAACGCCAGGAAGGCGATCGTGGTGCCCGCCCACAACACCCGGTAATCCCGTTGCTGGAGCGATTTGAAGGTGACAGAAGCCCAGTTGGAAAACACTTCGGTTCATGCTAACTGATCTCAGGCCGCGAGGGACGGTCCCTTCACCTATCCATCTCCGTCGAACCTCGCCCTCAACCCCGTTGATGCGCTTCGCGACTAAACGAAGCCTCGCAACACGATCGCTTTCCCAACCCGTTCCACGGCAATATCGAACGCCGCCTGGCGCGGCCGCACACCATCCTTCGCCGAGCGAGCCATCAGCTCGTTGAAGACGCTAACCATCCGTAACTCAAGCTCTTCGTTCACCCGCTCCAGCGACCAACGGAACTGCTGAATGTTCTGCGTCCACTCGAAGTACGAGACGGTAACTCCGCCCGCGTTCACCAGTACGTCTGGAAGCACGACGATCTTGCGTTCCGCTAGCACCTGGTCGCCCGACAGCGTCACCGGGTGGTTCGCCGCTTCGATAACCACCCGGGCCCGGATGAGCGGTGCATTCTCTTCGGTGATCACCTCGCCGAGAGCCGCCGGCACAAGGTAGTCGCAATCCAGTTCGAGCAGCTGTTCGTTCGTCATCGGCTCCGCGCCCGAAAATCCGGCCACGCTC
>JBDSEP010000085.1:0-9526 GCA_039919985.1 Tepidiformaceae bacterium
TTGTCGTTGGGCTCCTTTCAAGCTTTGCCGCTTACTTCTCGTTCCAGCTCTTCCTTTCCGACAGCAGCCTGCGGTCATCGCTCGGCGATCCCGGTGTCCTTCGAGGGGTGGTGGGCGGGGCCCTGTACCTAACCGTGCTGGGCCTGTTCGGTCTGGGGCTTGGAGCGATCCTTCGCCGGAGCGCCCCCGCCATTGCCGCAGTGTTCGTTGTGCTTTTTGTCCCTCCCTTTCTGCTGGAAGTCCTCCCGGGCTCGTGGTTCGAGGCGATCAGTCCGTACGTTCCGCTGGAAGCCGGAAGCCAGATCTACGCTCTGCGACACGACGGTGGAGCGCTGGGAGCCTGGCAGGGCTTCGCGGTCTTTTGCTTGTACGCGGCGGCGGCGCTCGCCGCCGGATGCTTGCTGATGCGCCGCCGGGACGCTTAGCCCAACGGGCGGACCAGTCCCCGAAGCGCCGCAGCACTTGCGTAAACGTTAGTGCCTCGCCCTGCAGACTCTTCGCGACCGCGGTCCGGATTTGCTGCGCCGCGCGGGCCTCACTTCGACTGAGGCGTCGGAGGCGTGGCAGCGGCTTCTGAAATTTACGCTGCCCCCACGGGCAGCGCCTTTCGCTACCTGCTCAAGCCAATCCAACTCGGCCAGAACAGCGGATTGAGGGTGTCCCAGCTCTGCCTTGGAACGATGAACTTCGGCGGCCGCGGGCGAGGGCACCAGGGCGACTGGACGCTGGGCCTCGACGACGCCCGCCCGATCTTCAAAGCGGCGATCGCCCATGGCTTGTTCTGCTTCGATTGTGCCAACGTGTACGGCCTTGGCGCTTGCGAGCGAGTGGTCGGAGAGCTTCTCAGAGAACTATCGCGAGGAGGAGCGGGAGATGACCCCTACTGCGCAGAAAGGGGTGGCTCTGAGGCGTGGTCACAACTCGTCGACGCCACCGAGTTCAATCTCGCTGAGGGCGATATCACCTGTCTGGAGGAGTTGCACCGGCCGGTAAAAACTCTGCGTTCCATCGGCTCGTCCTGAGGATGCATGCTGTCGAGGCCCCGCTCTCAACCGTTCGACTTTCTCCTTTGGGCGGCGGGTATCCGAGGCAGACCAGGCATGGGTTGGGGCCAAGGTCACACTTACTTGGTCATAGAGCGAGCAGGAAGCTAGCCGGGACTGAACTCCAGTCTTGGTAACCGTGGGTTGTGGGTAGCGGCACGCACCGCGAAGAACCTCTACTGGATGAAAAGGCCTTAAAGGTCTCTGGCTCGTGCGTCGTATGACCGCTATGATTTCGCAGAGTTCGCCGAACCAGGCGGAGGCGACCGAACGGCCGCTCGAGCGAGTGGCGCGAACGAATTCGAGCGAGGAGTTCGTCGTTAGCTTGAACAAGGGTCCCTAGGGGATCCCATGCGGGCTGGCAGGCTCGGCTATCAGCGGGGGGCGTGATAGCGCCAGAGGGGGATGCGACCAAGGTCAGGCAGGCGCAGCCTGCGTGTTGGATTCCGATCCGGCGCGTTTCCTGGCCACCGCGATTATGGGAACGTACGGAACACGAGCCCGATCCCACGCTCACGGCAAGCGACATGGACGGTTGGCTGTCCACGTCCTTGTCATCGCGATCGCGGCTCTTGCCGTCGCGCTGGCCTCCCAATATCCCGATTCCTCGCGGGCCACCTCATCGGTCTCCGTACCCAGCTTCGCCCTTTCGGGGATGACCGGCAGTTCGCAGCCTCGCTCCTACGCCTACTTCCGGCCGGGCGCCAGCAACCAGACTCGCGAGTCCGTCGCAATCCTCACTACACAGACGAACGACGCGAGCGTGCGAGCCGCTGGCGGCATCTCGCCGACCTCAGCGTTCTCGTCGGGAGTGGCCTCGGCGGCGGCGGTTTCAGGCGAAGTTGGTGCAGGCGTGAAGCCATTGGCCGATATCGTTGACCCGAAGTTGCCGTTCGCCCTGTATGTCGCGCAGGCAGGCGACAGCACCAGCCTGGTGGCCGAGAAGTTCGGCATTACGCTGCGCACGCTTCTTGACAACAACCTTACAGCCGGTGGCAAAGACGGCACCCTGCTGCAGCTTGGCCAGCAGCTGCTCGTCCCTCGCAAAGACGGCATCCTCTACAAGGTGACCGGAGTCGGCGACACTTCCGTTGCCGCGATCGTCAAACAGTTCGACAACATCACCGTCGATACAGTGCTCGATTACAAGCCGAATGCGATAGCAGACGCTTCGGCGCTAAAGACCGGCGACTTCGTCTTGTTACCGGGAGCGACCGTGAAGCCGCCTCCGCCGCCACCTCCACCCCCGCCACCGAAGCCAACGACCGGCAATTCAAGCGCGCCGCCCGCGGGGACGGGTGCGCCTGCTCCGGGGGGGAACGGCCGCTTCAGCTATCCGCTGGCGAAGTGGAATGGGGTCAGCGATCCGTTCGGCACTCCTCGCGGTGCGGGCTCGTACCATACGGGGATCGACCTGGATCTCTATAGCTACCGCAACTCGCCGATCTACTCGGCCTGCGACGGCACCGTTGCAACCGTGGAGTACCTCACTTACAGCTACGGCTACTACGTGATCGTGGATTGCGGGGACGGCTGGACAACGCTCTACTCGCACCTGAGCGCGATCCTCGCCTCTCCCGGCCAGCGAATGAGCGCGGGGACGCAGATCGGCGTTTCGGGCGTGACCGGCTTCACCACAGGCGAACATCTACACTTCGAGATTCGCTTCAATGGCGGCTATGTGAACCCGGCGAACTACCTGTTCTTCCACGGCTACTAGCCCGGAACCGGCTGAACATTGATCCACGAGGGCCATGTGCGTGTGGGGCGTCAGTCCGGCGTCTGGACCATCAAGAGAACTCCGGTCTTCTTCCGGCGGAGCGCTCTTCCTCCAGCTTCCGCTTCTGCTGGCTGACGGCGTACCCCGTGCCGGCACCCCTCCGTCGGTCGCGCTCTTGCGGTTCGAAGGTTCTGTGCCGCGTGAGGCGTTCGACGTGGTGGTGGCGAGTGTGGGGCCTCAAACTCGACCCGGTCTAAGTGGCGCTATGTTCAGTCCTGTTATGCGCCTCAAGCGATCAGATTCGGAACGCCTTCGCCGACCGGAGGAGGGAGCGGCCCTCCGCCGCGCCCCGCTTAACGTCAGCCCCAGGGCTCTGCCGAACGGTGTTTTGACGCGCGCCCCGCACCGTCCCGTCTCGGAGCGCCCACGCGCCCGAGTTCATAATCGTCACTTCCCGCGAACTTCACTCGGCTCATTCGCTGACTGATTCGTAACCGTTTAGTTGGGACGGCCAATCCAGCGGAGGTAGGGATCAAGGTTGGGGAGCGAGTCAGCGGACTGCGCTAAGAAAAGCAAACCGACCACGAGACTAAACACCGCGGCCACCAGCCCGACAACGACGTAGACGACCTGCCGGCGGTGAGCGGACATGAATCCGGTTGTTGTCATTATCGTCACAAACGAATTGGAAATGACGATACCGAAGACGAAAACAAACAGCGTAACTGAAACGAGATTTGACGTTGGATGAGATTACCCGATGCATCCCGTTCGTACGGTCGATGGGAGCAACGTTGATGCGGTCGCCATACTTCTTTGCGGCAGCGCTGACCACCGCATCGCTGGCCCGCACTGCGCGAGACACAAGGGGTTGGAAGCCAGGCTTTTAGTTCTGGCCCCGACCCCTTCGGTGGCTGCTAGCCCCCACAGCCGCAGCAGTGCTTCGCACAGCAGCATTCTGGACAACGAGTGCTGGTCATGAGCGTTCCTCCTTTCTCAGAGAAATGACAGATCGGGGCGACTTGCCGTCTGTGAGTTCGCCCGCGAGATGGGCGAGCCGAAAATCAAGTCGTCTTAATTCCAGCACACGTCGCGCAAGTTCCCCACGTTTCTCAACCAAGAGTTCCCGCAGCTCCAGAGACACCTCGTCGCAGTGACCTTCTGCGCAAAGGCCCGACAACTCCGAGGCTTGCTCTAACGACAGGTCGAGTTGCCGCAGAGCGATAAGGAGCCCGAGGCGCTCAACGTCGACCTCCGTGTACTGCCGATATCCGTTCCCCGTTCGCGCGGGCATGGGCAGCATGCCGTGACGCTCGTAGAAACGAATCGAGTGAGCCGTGGTGCCAAGCCGTTTGGCGAGCGTGCCGATTCTCATGGTTTAACGGTAGACCTTAGAGCGGCTCGAAGGTCAAGCCGTTGAAACGATCACGGTCATGGATTGACTGCCACCAAACTAGACACGCTTCAGGGCAGTGCCAGCGATCATCGGAAGCCCGTTCACTCGTTGCCGGGTCATCTCCTGAATCTCAAGCCCGGCCGCTACTATGGTCAGCCCTGTTCGGCGATTGGGATTGCACCCGCCCGCCACTCGTCGCCAGGCTGGCGTAATCGCATCTGCTAACCGGCCACTCAACTGCCCTTCCGGTCGTACGTGTTCGACGAACACCAACAAGCCACCGGGCGTCAACACCCTGTAGGCCTCCGAAAGCGCCTTTGTCGGGTCCTGGACGGAGCACAGCGTCAACGTCACGAGCACGGTGTCGAAAGTCCCTCGGTCGAACGGCAGATGTTCAGCCCGGGCCGGTTCGAGGGCGAACTCCCGGGCGAGCGAGACAGCGCGCTTACGAGCCCGCTCCAGCATGTGCGGGTCAGGCTCGATTCCAAAATATTCGATATCAGCAGGCAGGTAAGACCAATTCGCGCCCACGCCAACGCCCAGCTCCAGGACACGGCCCTTCACCTTACTCGCAGCAGCGCCGCGTAGCTGGCGCTCGGCCTTCGCCTCGTGCTTCGTTGCCCAGTCCCACACGGCTGCGAAGGTTGCGTGGCCCTTAAATTCGTCCATGTGCCGATTGTAGCGGTCGAGGGAGTGAACCGCGGGTCGTGGTTGGGTCGTGTTTCCCAGCGTCAACGTCGACGTCGCCGCCGGGCAATTTCTACCGGAGGACTGGGGGCTGTTGTTCGGCCAGCCCAAGCCTATTGAGAGCTTGGAATCGGTTAGCCGCCCGACTTTACGCAAGTGTCATTGCTCAGGGTGCAAGGTTCGGGTTCTCCCCCCTTGGGGATTCGGCTCTTGCAACGTTCTGACGGTATACAGGCGTCGTCGCCGGTCAAGGTCAATTGTTGCTGGCTCACGATTGCGTCCGTCTCGTCCCCGTAACTGATCAAAACCCGATCGAGGTCACTGATGGAAACCACGGCGATGCCATCGACCTTGACGCCATTCGCGTAGAACTTGAACGCTTCGGTCGCGCTGTTGCAGAGCTTCTGCCCGTCCGGCATCTTCAGACACGTCGTCTGCGCACTCACACCCGGGAGGGTCGGGTCGGTCAGTTCGAAGCCGATAGATTTGAAGAACTCGTCCCAAAACGTGCCGGTGCGATGGACGTGGACGACGTCAAAGCGCGGAGTGTGGAGATGAGCGACGGCACTGCGGTCATTGTTCTCAACCGATAAGAACGCCGCTTGATCAAAATCGAAAGGCTTCCCCCGGATGACAAGGGCGAAGTTGGCGTGGACGTGTGTCGGGGTTCGAAGTTGGCACCCTGGCGTTCCAGCCTGACATGTGGTGACGGTGAGGGCCTGGGGCCTGTCTCCGTTGACTCCGAGCGCCACGAGGACAGCGAGAACGACCGCTGCCACGGTGGTGATAGCGAGCGCCGGAAGGGTGAACCTGGGAGAGAGGTATGAACGGCGGCCCTCGAGGGATGGAGTTGGAGGTCGTTTGTTAGGGGGAGTCTTGGGCATTTGTACCTCTCTGATTCGCGGCGATGATGATTGACGAGGAGCAGACTACACGATGTGTAGTAGCCGAGGGAAAGGAGGAGGCCGCCCTCGCACAGCGCTGTTAGTGGTGACCGCCCGGCTCAGTGGTCGTCGTCGAGTTCTCCGTGGTCGGGTGGCTGTCCCTGGATAGAACCACGCCCAGAACGGCGACCATAAGCACTGAGCCGAAGAGCACTGTGGCCACCATCGAACTCGAACGGCGGTCGCGGATCGGCAACGGAAGAGCGAGCGCAGCTGCCAATCCGACGACTCCGAGTTCGAGAATCACCGAACAGCCCGTCCGGCCAACCAAAGGCTTCAACGTCTCCTGCGCCGGGGCCGAGCGGCACGCCGACCAGCCGCGTCCAAAGCCAAATGGCGACCACCGCGACGTTGCCGACAAGGCCAGTGATCAGTAGCCAACGATTCGGGCGGGACGTGATGGCAATCGCCCAGACGGCTTGAAGCCAAGCCACCACGATGAAGAACCAGCCAAAGAGCCAGTACTCCGCGAAGTGCTCGGGGACAACTGCAAAGTGGACTCCCGCGGCCGCAAGAGAGCATAGGGCCGCAAGCCATTGCAGATGGCCGGAGCTGAATGTGGGCCGGAGCTGGTGTGGATAGGGCAGGTGCATCGCTCTCTCCCACTAAAGTTAATGCTTAGGCTTTTGAAGCCATCCTTCAACAGTTTCCCAAGGTCGGACGCCCAGGTAGTGTGAAACCGGGCCGAGGCAGAGGGGGCAACAGATAGGCGCCGTGATACTCTTGCGGCCCGCCAAACGTTAGTTCGGTCGACGAGTCGCCACCGGCACAGGCAGCGGCTAACAACGCCATCCCTCCGCCGAGTACGAGCAGAGCCAAGATGTGGCGACGGCCGAGGTGCATGGTAACAACCTTGGAAAGAAATGCTGACCGTCGAGTCGCCGCTGACCGCCAGGGCATTGACCGGCTTCGGGTCAACGTACTACATTGCGCGTAGTACGAAAAGTCGAAGGAGCTCCAATGAGATCGATGCTGGCGTGTTGCCTGAACTGGAAAGTATTGGCCGGAGTTGGTGCGGTCGCTGCGGCGGTGATGGTGTTCGCCCCGGGCGCGGCGGTCGCCGTGCTTCCGCTCCTAATCCTTGCGATTTGTCCGCTCTCGATGATTGGCATGATGGTTGCAATGCGAGGGATGGGTGGGAGCAAAGGCGACGTGTCCGCCAGCCCGTCTCAACCAGAGTTGAAGGAACGGCTAGCGCAGCTAGCTGCCGAACAACGTCAATTGGAGGCACAGCTCACCACAGAGCCAGTCGAGGGGACAGGCGCGAAAATGCCCGTTGACGCTACCCGGTGAGCGCTCGGAACCGCACCCGCACTGGGAAACGCACTGTTGGAGCGGCCCCAAGCAAGATCCGCGGCTGGCGGCCATGGGTGCTGGGCGCGCTCGCGATCGTCGTGGTCGCGGCTGTCGTTGCCCTCGTAGTCATCAGAAACGACTCAGCCGACGGGACGGCGGAAGCTGGCGCGTCGGGAGCGGCCTTTTCGCAGACAACGCCGGGTGCGCGCGGCCCAGACGCGGCTCTATCGGAGATAAAAACGCCTGATTTCCACTCGATGGCGATCAGCCCGGCGGACTCCCAGGTCGTCCTCTACGGCCACCACGGCGGCATCTTGCGCAGCGCCGACGGCGGCCGCACCTGGCAAAAGACGAATCTAACTGGCGACACCGACGACGCCATGGGCATGGGCATCTCGATGAGCGACCCGAGCGTTGCCTACGCCGCAGGCCACGGCACGTTCTTTCGCAGCCGCGACGCGGGAAAAACGTGGACATCATTGAAGCCCAAGCTGCCGGGCACGGACATCCACGGGATGGCGGTGTCACCGGACAAAGCGACGGTGCTCTACGCCCATGTCGTGGGCCAGGGGCTTTTCCGCAGCGACGACGCGGCAGAAACCTGGAAGAAAACGAACAGCCAGCCGTTGCCCGCGGACATCATGCAGGTCGCCGCCTCAACCGGCGGCCGGGTTTACGTGGCAAGTATGAACAGTGGAATCTTGCGCAGCGACGATGGTGGAGTGTCGTTCAAATCGACGACTCAACTGCAGGGTGGTGTGCTAAGCGTTGCCACCGAAGCGGTGGACCCCAACGTGGTGTACGCCGGGACCGAATCACGCCTTTTTGTCTCCCGCGACGGGGGAGCAACCTGGACGGCCCGCGAGCTACCGATGGGAGGCCAGGTGTTGGTCACTGGGGTAAACCCGAACGACGCCAGCGACGTGATGGTCGTTGCTGTGGGCAATGACCGAGTTGGCCGAGTTTATCGAAGCCGCGACGGGGCAGCCTCGTGGCTGACGAATTAGAGGGCGAGCTGGCACCGGAAGCCGACGCGCCCGGGCAGTTCGTAGCCAAGCGACGGCGGCGCCACCCGATCTGGGATGTCGGCGTGTTGGTCCTGGCGATCGCCTGCGTCGTCTCTGCCATCGTTGTCGTCGAGCAGATACGCGGCAGCCGCGTTAATGCGCCCGACCAGAGCGCGGTGGCGAGTGACGGTTTCACTCCCATCAAGCTCGGAGTGACGATTTCGGGCCGAAGTGGGATCGGCGACAATGCGCCGACCTTTCGGTTGAACAATCCTGAAGGCACCCTGGTGTCGCTCAGCGAACTACGCGGTAAGCCTGTGGTGCTCAATTTCTGGGCGACCTGGTGCGTGCCCTGCCGCCGCGAAATTCCTGATTTGGAGGCGCTCCAGACTGAACTTGGCGATTCCGTCGTGATCGTCGGGGTAGATCTCAACGAGCCCGCGAGCGTGGTCTCGGACTTCGCCAAAAGTATGCAGATGACTTACACGCTGGCGCTCGATCTGGATGGTTCAGTCACCGCGGCATATCGGCTCACCGGCCTTCCTGAGACCTTCTTCCTCGACGCCGAAGGCGTCATTCGCGACCATCGCATCGGCCAGCTACGTCCAGCAGTCGCCCGCTGCGTTGTCAGCGCTGTAATGCAAGGACACCACGATCCCGGCAACTGCCGATGAGCGACTTCCTCCTCAGTTTCGACACCGCCGCCCCGGGCCTTGCGCTGGTGTTCATCGCTGGGATGGTTAATAGTCTCTCGCCCTGCTGCCTGGCGATGACCCCGGCGTTTATGGCGCACCTCGCGGGTGTGGGGGCGGAGAATCGTTCGCGGCCGGTGGTTGTGCGCCACGCCGCCGTATATGTAGCTGGCTTCACCCTGATCTTTGTGGCCATCGGCATCGGAGCTGGACTGGCAGGCTGGGCGCTGGTCGATGAGCGGCCGCTCCTGTTCAAAGTAGGTGGCACCCTTGTGATCGCTCTAGGGCTGGTGCAGATGGGGGTTTTGAAGCTGCCCTGGCTCCAGCGCTCCTACGAGGTGGCGGCCAGCCCTCGGACGGCGCCGGGATACGCCCGTTCGTTCCTCGTGGGGGCAACCTACTCTCTCGGCTGGACGCCCTGTATCGGCCCCGTGCTCGGAGCGATCCTCACGAGCGCGGTCGTTTTCGGCGAAGTCTGGCAGGGGGCGTTGCTCTTGAGCGCCTTTGCGCTTGGACTTGCTATCCCGCACTTTGCGGCGGCGGTGGCATTCGAGCGCATCCGGCCGCTGCGCAACTGGGTGCAGCGGCACTTCGTGCTGGTGCAGCGCGTCTCGGGGACGGTCATGGTGGCGATGGGAGTGCTGATCTTTACCGGTGCGCTGATCGAGATCTTCCGTTACTTTCAGGGGGTCAACGTAGTGCTATGACCAAGAACAACGACATCGCCGAAAACCTTCCCGA
>JBDSEP010000094.1:0-5412 GCA_039919985.1 Tepidiformaceae bacterium
GCAACCCGTTGGTCGATCTGGCCGTGAATCCACCAGACTAGCAGGTCGGGGTCGAGTTCGTCCGGTTGGGGGTCCGGGAACGCCCACTTCGCCCCCCAATCGGCCATGCTGAAGACAAGCGGCTTGAGGTCGAGCCCGGCTTCCGTGAGTTCGTAGCCTCCCTCGAACCTGGCTACCAGTCCGGAGGCCTCGAGGTGGCGCAGCCTTCTCGCCAGCAGGTTGCGGGAGAGACCAGGGAGTCCCCGGGCCAGCTCGTTGAAATGGGAGGTGCCGACCAACATGTCGCGCAGGATGAGGATCGACCAGCGGTCTCCGATAATTTCGGCTGTCTTGGCGATGGGGCAGTACTGGGCATAGGGGCGCATTATCGGCATCGTATAACAGCGCGAGTGCGGAAGGCAGCAGCAATTTCGGCGGGGCCGTGGCGAAGCCGAACGGGGCGGTGTAGCGTCGCGCGGTAAACGACTCGCAGTCAGTTCGCACGCTCATCATCGGCAGCACTTAAGGGAGAAGGAACAATGGGAATAGCAACCAGCTCACTGCTCGAGGCCGTCGAGGAGATCGGTCCGCAATTCGAAGTAGGCGCAGCAGAACGCGACAGCAGCGACGAGTTTGTGGCGAGCCACTATGCCGCGCTGAAGGAGCGCGGGCTGATAAGTGCGCTGGTCCCCGAGGAATTCGGCGGCGGTGGGGCGAGTTACGCCGAGGTGGCGGAGGTGCTTCGCCGACTCGGGTATTACGATGGGCCCACCGCGCTCGCACTGGCGATGCACCAACACCTGGTTGCGGCGCAGGTGTTCAACCACCACAAGGGCCGCCCCGCGCCACTGCTCGCGAAGGTAGGCAGTGAGAAGCTGGTACTGGTGAGCACCGGAGCGCGCGACTGGTTGGAATCGAACGGCGAGGCGCTGGCCGCAGAGGGCGGGTTCCGCGTATCCGGCCGTAAGTCGTTTGCGAGCGGCTCCCCGGTGGGTGACTTGGTGGTAACCAGTGCTCCGTTCAACGATCCGAAGGATGGCTGGCAGGTGCTGCACTTCGCGGTGCCGATGAGATCGGAGGGGGTGAGCCTGGAGAACGACTGGAGAGTGCACGGCATGCGGGCCACTGGCTCGCAAACGGTCGTCCTCGACAGCGTGTTCGTCCCAGAAGGCTCGATCGCCCTTCGCCGCCCGCGCGGCGGATTCCACGACGTCTTCAACGTGGTGATCCATGTGGCGATTCCGCTCATTGTGAGCGTCTACGTCGGCATCTCTGAGCGGGCTGTGGAGATCGCAACCGGGCTGGCGAAGAAGCGGGCGGGCGACCCTGTGGTTCAGTTTGCGCTGGGCGAAGCGTGCAGCGCGGCGATGGTGGCTGCAGCTTGTCGACAGCGCATGGTGGAGATTTCGGACGGGCTTGATTTCACCCCAACCATGGAACGCTCGAACGAGCTGCTGGCGTTGAAGAGCCACGTTGTGCAGCAAGCCCGGCGGGCGGTGGAGTGCGCGATGGAGGCTTCCGGCGGCGCGGGGTTCTACCGCTCGAACGGACTGGAACGCTTGCTCCGGGACGTGCGCGCGGGCGACTTTCATCCGCTGCCGGCGCGGCAGCAGATGCTGCACACGGGTCGCCTGGCGCTGGGCTTGGACCCTGTAACAGGCTGAGCCCACAGGGCGGCGCGGCCGACACCGCGAACTGTGGCGGCAGAATCGCTGCGGCTCGCCGCCTAGAACATTCGTGCTAGAGCTGGTACGCTCTCGGCGCTGGCCGGGAACGCCGGGTAGAATGGAAGTCCCGCCGGTCCACTCCATTCGAGACACCAGAGTAGCCATGCCCCTCGACCATATCCTCGTCCGCGGCGCTCGCGAGCATAACCTCAAGAACATCAACGTCCGCATCCCGCGCGACCAGTTGGTCGTGATCACGGGGCTATCGGGCTCGGGGAAGTCGTCGCTGGCGTTCGACACGATCTACGCGGAGGGGCAGCGGCGTTACGTAGAATCGCTTTCCGCGTACGCGCGGCAGTTTCTTGGCCTGATGGAGAAGCCGGACGTCGACCATATCGATGGGCTTTCCCCGGCGATCTCGATCGACCAGAAATCCACCTCCAATAATCCGCGCTCCACGGTGGGGACGGTCACCGAGATTTACGACTACATGCGCCTGCTCTGGGCGCGCGCCGGGCGGCCCCACTGCCCGACCTGCGGGCGGCCGATCGAAAAGCAGACGGTCCAGCAGATCGTCGATGCGACGTTGAACTACCCGGCGGGGTCGCGGCTGCTTCTGCTGGCCCCGGTGGCGAGGGCGAAAAAGGGGGAGCACACGGGGATCTTCGATGAGGCGCGCCGGGCGGGCTTCGTGCGCGTGCGCGTGAACGGCGTTGTGAGCGACCTGGACGAAGAGATGACGCTGGACAAGAAGAAACGGCACGACATCGACGTGGTGGTAGACCGGCTAGTGGTGCCAGAACCGGGCACGGACCCGACTGCCACGTCGCGCATCGCTGATTCCGTGGAGACGGCGTTGAAGGTGGGCCAAGGGGTGATGATCGTCGCTCCGGCGCAGCTGCCCGCGCGCGGAGCCAAGGCGAAGGCGGAGTCGGAGCGGATCTTCTCGGAGCACTTTTCGTGCGCCTACGACGGCACCTCCATCGGGGAGCTGGAGCCGCGCACGTTCAGCTTCAACAGCCCGCACGGGGCGTGTTCAAAGTGCACGGGCCTCGGCGTAGAGATGGAAGTCGACCCCACGCTGATAATCCCGGACCGGCTGAAGTCCCTTTCAGGAGGCGCTGTGGAGCCGTGGTCGAAATCGCCGAGCGTGGCTGGGTGGTATATGCGCCAGCTGGAAGCGGTGGCCGCGCACATGGGGTTTTCGGTGGACCAGCCGATCCGGGAGCTCTCCGAGGAGCAGGTGCAGGCAGTGCTCTACGGTACTGGCGACCGAACGCTGAACCTGAAATTCACGAACCAGTACGGCCGAACGCAATCCTACGACACGAAGTTCGAAGGCGTGGTTACGAATCTCCAGCGGCGCTACAAGGAGACGGATTCGGACTACGTCCGCACCGAGATCGAGAAGTACATGGGTTCGGTAGCGTGTCCCCAGTGCCGCGGGCGGCGGCTTCGACCGGAGGCGCTGGGGGTGCTGATCGACGGGCGTTCGATCGTGGAGGTGACGAACCTTGGCATCGCCGCCGCGCGGGCATGGGCGGAGCGGCTGGCGGCACCAGAGACGCCGCTGAACCAGCGGGAACAGACGATCGCCTACCAGATCCTTAAGGAGATTCGGTCGCGGCTGGAGTTTTTGGAAGACGTTGGGCTGGATTACCTCACCCTGGACCGGGTCTCCGGCACGCTCTCGGGCGGGGAATCCCAGCGCATCCGGCTCGCGACGCAGATCGGCTCGGCGCTGATGGGGGTGCTCTACATCTGCGACGAGCCCTCGATTGGCCTCCATCCCATCGACAGTGACCGTCTGATAAAGACGTTGGAACGGCTGCGCGACCTCGGCAACACGGTGCTGATCGTGGAGCACGACGAGGCGATGATGCGAGCGGCCGACTGGGTGATCGATATGGGGCCTGGGGCGGGCGTTCATGGCGGCCACCTGGTAGCGGAGGGCGATATCGAGGCGATTAAGGCGAGCCCGGAGAGCATCACCGGGGCGTACCTCTCAGGTCGCCGCGAGATCCCCGTGCCGAAAGAGCGTCGGCTGGGGAATGGGAAGAGCATCTGGGTACGGGGGGCGCGCGAGAACAACCTGAAGAACATCGATGCGGAAGTGCCGCTGGGCAAGCTGGTCGCGGTCACTGGGGTTTCGGGATCTGGCAAGTCCTCGCTCATCACCGACATCCTCGTGCGGCGGGCGACGAATGTCCTGCACCACGGGCGGCAGCGGCCGGGACTGCACGACGTGGTGGAAGGGCTCGAGCATATCGACAAGATCGTCGATATCGACCAATCGCCGATCGGTCGCACTCCACGCTCGAACCCGGCGACCTACACCGGGGCCTTCACCATCATTCGCGACATGTTCGCTTCGGTGCCGGAGGCGAGGGCACGGGGGTATAAGGCCGGGCGCTTCAGCTTCAACGTAAAGGGCGGGCGTTGTGAGGAGTGCTCGGGAGACGGCTACAAGATCGTCGAGATGCAGTTTCTGCCCGACGTCACGGTGCCCTGCGAGCGATGCCACGGCAAGCGTTACAACCGGGAGGCGCTGGAGATCCTCTTCCGTGGCAAGAACATCGCGGAAGTGCTGGACATGACGGTTTCGGAGGCGGCCGAGTTTTTCGAACGCTTCCCGCGGGTAAAGCGCATCCTCGACACGCTGGAAGCGACGGGCCTCGGGTATATCCACATCGGGCAGCCAGCGACCACGCTCTCGGGGGGCGAAGCGCAGCGCATCAAGCTCGCCTCAGAACTCTCCCGACGGTCGACGGGACGGACGCTATACATCCTCGATGAGCCCACGACCGGCCTGAGCTTCCAGGATGTGTCGCACCTGTTGCACGTTCTCCAGCGGCTGGCCGACGCGGGGAACACGGTGCTGGTGATCGAACATCACCTCGACGTCATCAAAACGGCGGACTACCTGATCGACCTGGGCCCACTTGGAGGCGACCGGGGCGGGACGATTATCGCTACGGGTACTCCCGAGGAGGTGGCGGCAATGCCAGAGAGCTTCACCGGCCAGTACCTCCGACCGATCCTCGAGGCTGCCGGAACGATCGCCCCGGCGAAGTCGACCGCCACCAAACGGACCTCGCCGGCGAAGCGCAAGGTACCTGTCGCGGCCGTCACACCGGTGCTTGCCGAACCGGTGGCAGCGAAGCAAAACGGCAGGGTGGCGGCGACCGTCAGCGGGGGGGAGCCGGCCGAAACGCCCGACGCAGCTACCGCACGCGCCGCCGCGACGCTGGCCACGCGTATCGAACGAGAGTCTGCGCCGCAGGAACCACGCCCCCAGACGAAAGCGGCGGCGAAGCGGGAGCGGCAGGCTGCGCATCCCCGCAAGGAGACCGCCAGCGAACGCAACCTGCGCGAGAAGCGGGAATCGGAGAAGGCGCGCTAGACGCCCAGGCGTGCCTGGACGGGCACCAGAGCCTCGGCGTGGGCCTTCAGGCCGTTGCCTTCGAGCTCGAGGTTGCGCCTGACGTGAAAATGACCCCACCGGTGAAAAATGCCAGCGATGGCAGTCGCGAGGGCGCAGGAACGTCAGTTCACCCGGCGCTTCACGCCTTCCCAGTACTTTTCGCGAATCACGAACTTCTGCAGCTTGCCGGTGGCGGTGCGCGGCAAGGACTCCACGAAATCGACGGAGGTGGGGCAACGGAAGTGCGCGAGATGTTGGCGGCTGAACTCGAGGATCTCCTGTTCGGTGGCGGAGGCGCCATCGCGCAGGACGACGAGGGCCTTGGGGGTCTCGCCCCACTTT
>JBDSEP010000096.1:0-3653 GCA_039919985.1 Tepidiformaceae bacterium
TGCCATCGGCGTCGGCGATGCTCCGGGGGCCGGTAGTCGCGGCGACGCGGTCCGTTGTGGCGCTGTAGGAGTAGGTGGTGTTGGCGGCGACTGTGAGACCCGGGAGATCGCCGGCGTGGGGTCCGGCGGGATTGTTGAGGCCATGCTGCGCGCCAGCGGGATTAAAGTGGCCCCCGGCCGAGGTGAACGCAGGGCCTTCGCACCTGCCAACGGCGTGTATGTGGATACCATGGGCGCCCGCCGGCAAAGCCGAGCCTCCGACGGTCACGCGCACCACCCCGGCGGCATTTTGCGAGACCTGCACGCTACCGATGGTTGCGCCCGTACCGTCCTGGAGTGCTCCCGTGAGGGTCACTACCGCGGGACCACTGTATGCGGGCCCGGGCGGGTCATCGGCTGCTGCGCTGCTAGCGACGAGAAGCGCAGCGACAAGGCTAAGGGGAAGAAGAATGCTGCTCGGACGCACTGTGGAACCTCCGGGTTGCGAACTCTGGCGACTGGCGGCTTAGCTCGGCAGCGTCCGCACCCGACGGGAGCCTTTACCAGCGAGCGGAGTCTAGGCCCGGGCAGTAGGTGACACAATAGTGCCTCGTCGTATGACCAGTTAAGTGGGGACCCATCTCGCGCGACGCGGCTGCTCGAAGGGCGCTGCACCGACGAGCCAGCCGCGCATGACGAGGTGACCCGTCCGCGCACCGTGAGGACGGGTCACCCTCGATCGCATCCTAGAGGGGCCATCCACTCTATGGGGGTGAGGTCGCGAGTTTGGCGGCGGTTGGTTTGCCGGAATTACTCGCGTACCAAGTCATGAGCACAAGTCCGCTACCCACCCCGAAGGCCGCCGTCACGGCCATTGTGATAGGTGCGCCGAAGCGTTCGGACAGGGCCCCAACCGGCAGCGCGCCGAGGAAGGCGAGGGCGATGCCCCACGTCCAGAGGCTCATCACGCGGGCCTGAAGTTCGCGGGGCGTGTTTTGCTGGAGGATCACGACGCCGAGGCTAATGCAGCTCATGCTGCTGATCCCGATGACGAACATGAGAATGAGCGAGAGCCACATCCAAGGGGAGAGCGAGAAGACGACTAGTGACGCCACGAACAGCAGGTAGCAGCCCTTGAAAAGCCGGAGTTTGTGGGGCGTATCGCCGACGCGAGCCAGAGCGATGCCCCCGAGGACCGCCCCGACCCCCGAGGCGCTGCTCAACAGGCCATATCCCAAGGAACCAACTCCGAGCACGTCTTCTGCGAATACGGGGAGCATAGAAAGGTACGGCATCCCGAAGAGGGCGAAAATATTGCCGAGGTTGATGACGAAGAAGACGATCGGCGTCCGAAACATGAAAGCGATACCGTCAACGATTTCATGGAGGGGCGCACGGGTCGCCGTTGGCGGTCGCGGGCGGGCCTGCATCATGGCGAGCGGAATGAGGCCGAGAAGGTAGCCGGCGGCATTCATATACATTGTGCCGCCCGCGCCGATGATGGCGATGAAGATCCCCGCGAGGACCGGCCCCACGATGCGCATGCCGTTCTGTGCGAGTGAGTTCAGGGCAACGGCGTTCATAAGGAACTGGGGCTCGACGAGGTCGTTCACGTAGGCGAGGCGAGTCGGAACCGTCAGCGCCTGGCCGGTGGCTGACAGGAGCGCGACTGCCAGGACCTGCCACATCTCAACGAGACCGCTAGTGATGAGCACGGCAAGCGAAAGGACCGATAGACCGCTCAGGGCTTGCGCGATGAAGAGCAACTTACGGCGGTCGAAACGGTCGCCGAAGACACCGGCGAACGGGGAGAAGAGGAAGAACGGGGCGAAGTTCATGAAAGCTACCGCGCCCACCCAGAGTTCCGACCTTGTGCTGTCCCAGACAAAGTAGCCGAGCGCAATCTGCTGCATGCCCAGCCCGATAGACTGACCGACGCTGCCGTACCAAAGCAGTGCGAACTCGCGCTGGCGGAGAGCGCTGAAAGTGCCACCGTTCGGCTCGGCACGGCTGCGTAGGGTTGTGGCCACGGCCTGCACTATACGTGGGAAGCGGGCAAACCTTTGTTGATGAGTGAGCCGAGCCGAGAGGCTTAAGAACCTTCCAGCCCCGCGCGTGCCCGGGATGGATGCGGCCGGGGTGGCAACCAGTCACCGGCGCTTCGTCTCATGGCTGCCAGGGAAAGCTTTTCGACTAATGGCGCTTGCTGAGTCACATCCCCGAGTTGGCGTTGTGGAAGATCGCTGGCGTCCAACGCTCCAATCGCCGTCCATGCGCTCCTCGAGCGGTCAACGCCATCGCCGCCGCATTTCGCCGCCTCGGCCGGCCAAGGTGGAAAAGGTACTCAACCCCGCCTAGTGGACGTCCGCTGTTCGAACTGGGTGAACTTGGCCCGCGAAAGCTTGATTGCAATTCTTTCGCCAGGCGAGAATGTCGTCTCCGACTGACATCTGCTCTGCGCGGAATCCCCGGCCAGTCTTTGAAGGCGCAACGGCCGCGGGTCTTTTAAAGGGAGCACTATGGCACTCATCGTGAGAGAGTTGCGCATCTCTGACGCACCAAGCTGCGACGACAACGTCCTGAGCCTGCCCAAGTGGTTTGGGCACGAAGGCGGCCGCGCCGCTTGCGCCGAAGCTGTCCGGGAACAGGGCGGCATTGTCGCGGAGGAGTCTGGCCAGGTCGTCGGATTTGTGACATGGGTGCGGCGAACGCCCGAAACGGCCGAGGCAACATGGATGGGCGTCCATCGCGACGAGCGAGGGAAACAAGTAGGGACGCGGATCATCGAGCAACTAGCGGACGACTTGCGCCTCGGAGGCTTCAAACTTCTGCTAGCGATGACATCCGCGGCCTCCCGGACGCCCGTCTCGGGTCCCGACGCTTACGATGATACGCGTCAGTTTTGGCAGCATCGCGGATTCTTGCTTTTGGGAGAATTCGATTTGCGCGAGTGGGAAACCAACCTGGCACTCGTGATGGTGCGGCCTATCTAGCGGGACAACGATTGACCACCAATGCTCACGTTATGGGAGAAGTCGATGCCGCCAGGTACGCGGCGATCCCATCCCGAACCGTTCGTACTAGGCTGCTGCCAGCTTCGCATTAGCCGGGGCGAATTCGACGAGATGGTCCAACAGTCGGCGAAACGATGCGAATGGCATGTACTAGGCAGGTTCAGGGGCTACCCGTCACTTCGCGGCACGGACTTCTGTCATGGCGCGGTAGCGACCCCATAGTCTTCACCTTCACGGCTACGAAGCATTCCAACGCTGGAACCCAGCACAATTACCGCCATCAGGACAGAGCCGAGCAGTCCGAGCAGGCTGAGGACGTTTTCCTCATCATTGAACACCACGCCAAGGGCACCGATGAGGCCCAGCAGGGCAGCCGCCAGCCCCACGTACCCGAGCCATTTCCAGAGAACGCCGCTGGAGAGAATGATCAGCGAAGCGGTACGAGAAAGACGGGGATAACGACATTCCCTGACGTGAAGCCGTAGTTGTTCTGATACATCGCGAGCCGCAGGGTCGCGTCGTCGAGCTCACGGCCCTGGCCGAACGCCGGCGTTCGCGGCCGTCGTCCTGAAGTTCCAGCGCGCGTTTGGTATCGATGATTCTCGGCTGAAGTTGAATGGCGGAGCAATCGCCCTTGGCCACCCGATCGGCGCCACTTGG
>JBDSEP010000130.1:0-4954 GCA_039919985.1 Tepidiformaceae bacterium
ATCTTCGCCGTCTGGGTCTAACCACCGCCCGGCGGCCGCACCCATAGAGTCTCGGCACTCGCCGTGCAACGCCGGTATGCTAGGCGAACCGGCGTTACCGGCGGCGAAGGTGAAGCGCATGGCCGACAAGACGTCCCGTCCCTCGCCCGGGGATGCAAAGGCCGCCTCCGCTGCGAGTCCGAAACTCCTTTCGGGCGGCAACCCGCGATCGCGAAGGGCGAAGGCGACGCCCCCGTCCAGGCGTACATCGCCGCCATGCCCGGCTGGAAGAGCGATATCGGGCGCCGCCTCGACGCGCTCATCACCGAGTCGCTGCCGGGCGTGAGCAAGGCCGTGAAGTGGAACTCCCCCTTCTACGGCGTCGAGGGCGAGGGCTGGTTCCTCAACTTCCACTGCTTCGCTAAGTACATCAAGGTCGCCTTCTTCCGCGGGGCGTCGCTGCGACCCCTCCCCCCGGGGGAGTCGAAGCAAGCAGACGTGCGTTACCTGCACATCTCCGAAGACACTCCGCTCGACGAGGCGCAGTTCGCCGATTGGGTGCAGCAGGCGAGCACCCTGCCCGGCGAACGTATGTGAGGGGTTAAGGGCGACGCGGCGGACGGGCAAGTTCGCGACTTCTTCACACACCCCAGCCGTCGAATCCGCTAGGATCCTTTCGTCTTCATTCCGAAGCGGCGCCCACAGGCGCGGCCGTTAACGCATCAGCCCCATGATTGGGCACCAGAACGAAGGCGAAAGAGGAGTGCCACCATGGCGAACTACCTGCTGGCATACAAGGGCGGCGGCCCCCCACCCGAATCCGAAGAGGAGGGCCAGAGAGTGATGGCCGCCTGGATGGGCTGGTTCGGTTCGCTCGGCGAGGCCGTTGTGGACGGCGGAAACCCGATCGGCGCCTCGATGACCGTCGCCAGCGACGGCTCGATCTCCGATGGCAACTCGGGTATCAGCGGCTACTCTGTGCTCAAGGCCGATAGCCTGGACGAGGCCGCCAAAATGGCGAAGGGCTGCCCCCATCTCGCTTCCGGCGGCACCGTCGAAGTGTGTGAGACCTTCGAAGCGATGTAGTGCCCGGCGTTAGCGATGGCTCGGAGTGGCGTAGACTGCGCCTCGTGGAACGAAACGTGGTCGAACGCATCCGCGCCATCTGCATGGCCTTCCCGGAGGCGGCGGAAAAGCCCTTCGGCGGGCACGTGAGCCCGAGCTTCCGTGTTGGCGACAAGATCTTCGCGACGATCAACGAGGCGCAGACCGAGATCACCTGCAAGGCTCCGCCGGGAGCTCAGGCTGTCCTCGTGGGTTCCAACTCGGAGCGCTTTTTCGTACCGAAATATGTCGGTCACCAGGGGTGGATTGGGCTGCGGCTCGATTCGCAGATCGACTGGGATGAGCTGGCCGGCCTGCTCGCCGAAAGCTACGCGATGACGGCGCCCAAGGCGTTGCTCGCACGCATGATGCCCGCACCCGCCCCCGGCGAGTGACCGCCGGCCGACCACGCACGTATGCTCGGCCAACGCATACCCGCCAACTGGAGGCCAGATGTTCTACGAACTTCGTCAATACCGAGCACGTCCCGGCCAGCGCGAAGCCCTCGCCCGTTATATGGAGGAGGTGATCATCCCCTTCCAGATCGCCAAAGGGATGGTCGTCAGTGGCAGCTTCACCGGCGAAACCGAGGAGGACCTCTACGTCTGGATCCGGCGCTTCGAGAGCGAAGCGGAGCGCGAGGCGCTCTACATCGCCGTCTACCAGGCGGACGAGTGGAAGACCGAGTTCGGCCCGAAGATCGGTACACTCTTGGACCGCGAGAAGATCGTGGTCACGCGGCTCGAGCCGATGGCCAAGAGCGTCCTCCGTTAACTTCGGCCGAATTGCTGCTGAGGCCGGAGCCACACGCCCTCACCGCGCCGCCGGGGCGTACACTGTCCGAGGAGCGGGCCAGGGAGGAATGCCATGAATCGCCAGCAGCAGATCACTGCGCTTATGGGGCGCAGCGCCGACGACGAACGCCGCCTTGCCCTCGATGAGCTCGACAGGGTGGCGCGCGAGACCAACACCTTCGGCTCGAAAGAGCATCGCGCTTCACGCGACAAAGTAGAGAAGATGCACGACGACGCCCGTCGCTCCTTCGAAGGCTATTCCGACGATCAGCTCGAAGCCGCGGTCGCGGTCGACGCGTAGCCTCGGCGGGCAAGCCTGAGGCTTGCCCCCCGCGCGAGCGTCCGCGCCCCGGCTGCCCCGGTAATGGAAGATTTTGCACTCCGGTTACACGAAGCGGGTAGAGAGTTGACCTTGGTGTGATTCCCTCGCTCTTGGGACGTTGTTACGAAACCGATATGTCCCCTGGAGTAATTGTTGCGAGCCTTTAACCTGCGGCGCATCGCCGTCGCACTCGGTGGCCTTTGCGCCATCACCTCTGCCGCCGGAACCGCGGCCGTCATCGACACCCACCCCGCCAGCGCGCTCACCAACTGTAGCGTCAACGACCTTTCGATCGATGGCGAAGAGACCGCCTTCCTCGGCCTCATCAACCAGTACCGCGCCCAGAACGGGCTCGGGGCACTCACCCTCTCTTCGAACCTAAACCGCGCAGCCAGTTGGATGGTCGTAGACCTTGCCAACAACAACTACTTTTCGCACACCGATTCCCTGGGCCGCGCCCCTTCCACCCGCTCCGTAGATTGCGGCTATCCCAACGGCGCGGGCGAGAACCTGGCCGCCGGCACCGTCCGCGATACCGCTCAGGAAGCGTTCGACGCCTGGAAAGCCTCCTCAGGGCATAACGCCAACATGCTCACGAGCTACTACCAGCAGATCGGCATCGCACGCTTTTACAGCGGCTCCTCCACCTACGGGTGGTACTGGGCCACCGAGTTCGGCACCGTGGACGACGGCACGAGTGGCTCGGTCGGCAGCGGAACGCCCCCGCCGGTGGTGGTGACGAAGGCAGCACTTACCAGCCCCGAACAGGGCATCACGCTCGGCGGCTCCACGGCGACTTTCGCCTGGTCTGCCGGCAGTGGCGCGCTGGAATACTTCCTCTACGCCGGGACCACGGGCGTGGGCAGCAACAACCTCTACGGAGCATCGCAGGGGCTTAGCCTCGGCCGCTCCGTTTCCAACCTGCCCACCGATGGCAGCACCATCTACATCCGACTCTGGACTCGTTCCGCTGGCGGCTGGGCGTACAACGATTACTCCTTCCAGGCGGCGACCGCATCCACACCTCCGCCGCCAGTCACCAGCTCCAAGGCTTCGCTACTTAGCCCCGCCGCGGGCACCATCATCCCCGCCCTGAAGGCGTCGTTCAGCTGGAGCGCGGCCAGCGGCGGCCTCGAATACTTCCTCTACGTGGGTACCTCGCAGGGCTCGAACAACCTTTACGGCCAATCGCAGGGCGCGGCCACGTCCGTCACCCTGGGTCAACTCCCCGCGAGCGGCACCACCTGGGTGCGGCTCTGGACCCGCACGGCGTCCGGCTGGACGTTCAACGACTACTCCTTCGCCGGGATCCGCTAAGCAGCGGTTCCCCTCCGATGCACACGAAAGCCCCTTTCGTCCCCGCGAAGGGGCTTTCGTTTTGCGCTACACTCGCGCAAATTCGCACCGCCCGGAGGGAACAATTTGCCGGACTATCACTACCTGACGATCGAACGGACGGGCGGCGTGGTCACCTGCATCATGAGCAATCCGCCGCGCCACACACTCGTCGCGGCAGAGGTAAGTGAGCTTCAACAGTTCGTCGATTCGCTGGCGGCCGATAGCGCTGTGCGAGTCGTGGTGTTCTCTGGGGCGGGCGAAGGAGTCTTTATCGCGCACTACGAAGTGGGCGAGTTGGCGGCCAGCGCCGAACGGCAAACGGGCATCGCCGCGAGCGGCCCCGAGCTCCACGCCTTCCACAAGGTAATCCTCTCGTTGCAAGAGGCGCCCTTCATCACTGTGGCGGCGGTCAACGGCAACGCTGCGGGCGGCGGCTTCGAGTTCGCGCTGGGCTGCGATTTTCGCCTCGCCCGTGAAGGCGCATATCGCCTTGGCCTGCCCGAGACGGGCGTCGGCATCATCCCCGGGGCTGGAGGCACACAACGTTACGCCCGCCTCCTCGGCACGGCGGGCGCCCTGGACCTGATCCTCCACGCGCAGACGCTCACGCCCACCGAGGCGCTCGCTCTCGGCCTCGTCCACCGCGTCTACGACCAGGCAAGCTTCGGCGCCGAGGTGGAGGCCTTCGCCACGAACCTGGCGGGTCGCGCGCCCGTAGCGCTGGCGGCGGCCAAGCGGGCGATTTACGAGGGGGCTGACCTGTCGCTGCGCGCGGGGCTGCTCATCGAACAGCGGGAGTTTAGCCGCTGCATGGCGAGCGAAGACGCGGCTACGGCGATGCGAAGCTGGCTCGATGGCAAGACCTGGACGTGGCAGGGCCGCTGAGCTGCAAGCTCCGGCATCGCCCCGCGACAGCGCCCGGCGAGATGTCAGCGCCCACTGGGCGATGGAGCGGCGCGGTCTGAGGCTCAGAGCATACCTTCGTTTGGAGCGCGCCATGACTCTGCCAATCTACGCCAGCGAAACCCACCCCTACCCGCACCTGCGCGCCGCCCGAGTGCTGCTCGTCGCCGCCTTAGGCCTCTTCGCGCATGCGATTACTCACCCTGGCCAGCCTGCGAGCATCAGCCGCGCAAGCGGTCGGGTGGCGCCGCGATGAGTGAGAGCGAGGTACCCATCGGCCGCCTGATCTCGGTCATCGTCAGTGTACTCGGGGCGGCCCTGCTGCTCTCGCTCACCGGGCTCGTGGCGCTGGCGATCGTCGGCGGCGACCCGGCGGTCGGCGTCACGCTTACGCACGTCATCGAGACCGTCATCGGCGTCTTCATTGGCATCGCCGCTGGACGCCTCGCGTCGGAGTAGTCCCCGGTTCGTGCCGAAATTCCGCTACGCTAATCTGCATGCCGGAGCAGAACGC
>JBDSEP010000152.1:0-2594 GCA_039919985.1 Tepidiformaceae bacterium
AGGAACGGCACAAAGCCGCGATATGACGGAGATCACAGAGCGCCCCCGGGAAACCAAATTGCTACCCGCTACCGGTGTTTGGCGAATGCGGATGGCACTGGTCATTTCGCTATCGGCCAGGTGGTGGATTACTTCGCGTGCAGACCAGGAATCCGGGCCCGAACGGGCATCGAGCTGGGCAGGCGTGATTCCGGAGAGAGCCTCGGTGACGGCCGCGTAGCCGTCGCGATAGCGTTGCAGGAGATCTGTGCGAGTGGTGTCGTCCATTGGCGCATGGTAGCGGACGAAGCGGGTGGCGGAGAGCGGTACCATCGCTGCGGGGTTGCCTCCTCCTATCAGGGGAGGGTCGCGAGGAAGCTGGTGACCTCGGCGTTGAAGGCCGCGGGTTGGTCGATGTTCGCGGAGTGGCCGGCGTCGGCGATCATCGCCTTCGTGGCACCGGGGATCTTGGACGCCATGTATTCGGAGGCGCCAAGGAACGGCTGGTCATTCGCGCCGACAAGGACAAGGGTGGGCACCGTAATGTTCGGAAGCGATTCGATGATGCGCGCGTCGAACTGGGAGAGCATGCCGCGAGCGGCGCGGGCCAGGCCATCAGCAGAGCGGTGAGAGCTGACGCGCACTTCGGCGCTGCCGCCCATCGCCCCGAAGCCCCTGGTTTCGAAAGCGACCGCGCGCTTCTCGGAAGTTTCGTTCCAGCCTACGCGGGCGGTGGCGTTCTTATAGCCTGGGCCGGTATCGAAGAGCAGGAGCGCGCGGACCATTTCGGGGTGGGCGACGTTGAAGGCGAGGGACATGTAGCCTCCGAGCGAGAGTCCGCCGATCACGGCGGAATCCTCGCCGCACTCCGAGAGGATGGCGGCCATATCCGCCACGGTGTGCGCCTCGGAGTAGAGCGATGGATCGTCCGGGCTATCCGTCTGGCCGTGGCCGCGCATATCCCAGGCGATGACCTTGTAGCCGGGGAAGGCGTCTACCTGGCCCTGCCACATCTGCGAGGTGGCGCTGTAGCCGTGGCTCAGCAGAATGGGCTTTCCTTCGCCGTGGACTTCGTAGTAAATCTTGACGCCGTCGCGGTCGATTTGGGCCATGTCGGTCCTCCCCCGGGGTGTGAGGCGATTCTAGCGGCGAGATTGGCCGGCGTCGCGTTCAGGGCAGATGGCGCAGCGGGGAAGGCTGGCGTGTGGCTCGCGACAAGCGATCCCGCGAACGGCGAGCATTCGGCCCAGGCGCCACAGAGGGAGGCCCATGGTGGAGCAGTAGCAGCCCCCGCGCGCGGCGACGGTCGGGATGTCTTCGTCCTGGATGGCGTACGCACCCGCCTTGTCCATGGGTCGGCCGGAAGCAACGTAGGCGGCCACCTCGGCGTCGGTCAGGTTGGAGAGCGTGATGTGCGACTCGCTCCAGTCGGAGCTGGTCTCGTTCCCGGCAAGGAGCGCGATTCCGGTAACCACCACATGCTCTCGACCCCGAAGCGCCGTCCACATGGCGACCGCGTGGGCAGCATCGGCGGGCTTGCCGTAGAGGTTCGTGCCTTCGTAAACGATGGTGTCGGCACCGATGACGAGCGCATGCGGCCTCTCCGCCGCCACTGCGCGAGCCTTGGCGATGGCGAGCTGGACGGCGTCCTGGCGGGGGTCGCCAGAGAGCGGTTCGGGGACGTCCGAAGGCAGGACATCGAACTCATCGATGAGCGCGCGGAGGAGTTCGGAGCGGCGCGGCGACGCGGAGGCGAGGACAACGGGGCCTGCATTCGGGGTGGACCCGGGTTGCGGGTCTAGCAATGCGGGCCTGTCGACAATTGCAGCGCGACGCGACGGGTGCCGGGCGTCATGCGCCTGGCCAGGTTAGCTTCGAGACGCACTCGATGTGGCCGGTCTGGGGGAACATGTCGAGAGGGGTCACGTGGTCCAGCTTGTAGCCGGAATCGACGAGGATGCGGAGGTCGCGGGCGAGAGTGGCCGGGTTACACGAAACGTAGACCACGGTTCCTGGCTTGAACTCGGCGATGGCCGCAAGGACGGCGGGAAAGCAGCCGGGACGCGGAGGATCGAGGAGGATGGCGTCAGGGCGCAGTTCGAGTTTCGGGAGGATGGCCTCGACCTTGCCGGAACGCATCTCGACGTTCGGAGTGCCTGCGAGATTCTCGACGGCGTCTTTGGCAGCGCTGTGGGACTCTTCGATGGCGATAACGCGAGTGAAGCGGTCGGCGAAGAGCACGGCGAAGGTGCCGACGCCTGCGAACGCATCGACGAGCAGCTCTCCGCGTTCCGGGAGAGCTTCGCCAACGAGCCGGACCATCTGCTCGGCCTGTGCGCTGTTAACTTGGAAGAAGGCGGAGGCGCTGACCTGGAAACGCTTGCCTCCAAGTTCCTCGACGTACGATTGTTGGCCGGATTCAACTTCGAGATCTTTGAGCGCCGGATAGATCAGCGTGGAGCCTGTGGCTGCATTGCGGCGAACCTGGACCTGGTGCAGACCTTTGGCCTTCCCCTGCATTTTCGGGAGCAGTTCATTCACCCAGGGGTCGGCGATTGGGCAGGTGTCTACCTTTAGAAGACCGCGCCCGCGGCGGTGGATGAAGCCGACATCGC
>JBDSEP010000197.1:0-5539 GCA_039919985.1 Tepidiformaceae bacterium
CGGTGGTTTCGACATTCGGCGTGTTTGGGTTCGAAACGCCGGACGGCGGGGAAAGCGGCTCCTGCGAGGAAGGCGCGCCCGCGATTCTGCCATGCGAGGCTGAGCGTTGCGGAGCTGAACGATCAAGGCGGCGATCAGGCCTAAACCTTTAGACTCGGATCGAGCTTTTCAGGCCCCACACCGTTCTACGCTACGTTCGAGGCCGACCGTAGGTTTGGCGAGGGCGTAGGCACGCTAGGGCGAAGGGCAGAAGCGGTAGCGGTGCAGACTGCGCCGCAACTCGTGCAGGATCCGTGCACGCTCAAACTGCCAGTCGCCGTCCTCGGAGAGCCAGCGACCCCAGGTCAGCCAGGCTGCACCGGCGCGAAAGGGCATCTTCGCCTGGATACAGCCCCAGAGGTTCGCCTGCCACTCTCCCTCAGCGCCGAAGCAGTAGCGTTCCGGTTCGTAACTACCCAGTCTGCGGTTGTAGCACCCCAGAAAGCCGAAGACCGCATCCCAGGGCAGCTGCTCTCCATCGACGTAGACCGTCCGCCGCCTACGACGGTCAGCGGCACAGTCAGAACTCCGTAACGCTCGCGAATGGCAGCCGGTAGATACGAAGCCGAGTCGGCGATTACCGCCGTTTTCCCAAGCATCTGCACCTCTCTGAACCTGCGAGCATGTGGTGTGGCGCCAAACTGAGGCCCCAGGCTCGATGGCCTTTCCGGTCAGACCGGCCAGGCGAGTGAGCGCCATCGCTTAAGGCTTGGCAACGCGATAAGCGATTCACGATCGCCTGTGGTGTAACGGAACGCCAAACACGCGAAGGCCCGGTGCGAGAAACACCGGGCTGTCGTGTGGGCGAGCCTAAGCCTACCTGGCGGCGAGACCCGCAAATGTGGCCGGAAAGCCGGAAGTAGTCGTCAGCCGGGTGAGGCCTCCATCATCTCCGATCCGGTATCCGATTATTTTTGGCGAGGCGTTGTCGATCACGTAAAGAATGCCGCCGTCCCGGGTGATCGCCTCGTCGCGCGGCCCGAGGTGCGCCGCCAACGGATCGGTCGCCGCGAAGCCTGGACTGGTTCTGGCCGCGACGGCTTCGAGAAGCGTCAGCTTGCCGCTCCTCGCAACGCTATAGCTGGAGATCGTGCCGCTCTGGAAGTTCGTGACGTATGCGTAGCGGCTGTCGTTCGAAACGGCCACCCAGCACACCTCCGACCCACCGTCCCCGACGCTAGGACTGATGACCCGAAAGTCTTCTCTCCCGTTGAGCGAATACGAAGAAGTTGCGGCCTGGCCTGAGACGCCACCCATGGCCTCGCTGACTGCGAAGTTCGCCTTGGACGTGAACGCGAAACCAAACGGAGTCATTCCATTCGAATCGTGAACAGCGGGCCCGTCCGCCAGGCCATTCCGGCCCACGCTATAGATGTCGATCTTGTTCGTTGCCTTTTCCGTGACGACGAGCTGGTCGCCTCCTGGGCTGAACTGAACCTGGGCGGGTTCCACTCCGACGCCGCTAAGGGACCGGGTAGAGCCAACGATGGCCGTTAGCTGTCCGGCCCCGTCCAGGCGGAAGCCGCTGATGTTATTGGGGGTCCCAGCGTTTAGCACGTAAACGAGGTCGCCGTGGATGGTCACACTCTCTGGCATATCGCCGCCAGAGCCTTCAAGGTCAGTGGCAGTCAGCGTCGCGTCCGCAGCCACACGGAAGACGGTCACGTTGTCGCTCCCCGGGTTCACGACGAGCAGGAAGTTCCCTTTTTCGTTCAAAGTCACCGAGCCCTGCGAACCTAGCCGCGGCTGGCCGGTCCCAGCGCCGCCGCTCGGGTAGGTGCCGGCGGCTTCAAGCGCGCCGTTAGCGTTGCGGCGAAAAGCGACGACGGCGTTCCCGCCATCGGCGGCCGCCGCATTGGTCATCGTAAATACTGCGCCTTCGCCCCCGGCGGCCTGTGCAGCTTCCCCGCTTCTTCCTGTCAGTATGACCGCCGCGGCTAGCGCAGCGAGCGTGAGACCGCCGCCGAGGCGTGTCCGAAATCGAAAGTTCATGGTTCCCTCCGGAATCCCTGGTTTGGGTGCTTCATTCCGACGGCCTTGGCCAGACAGCGGGAGGATGGAGAGCACGGCGTTCGATGTGGTGCAACCTCAACTACCGTATCGCCGGGGCTTGCGAACCTCTTACGCGTTTCCTACGCGACCGTCACAGAAGCGTTGCGTTCCCGGAGCTCCGCATTGCAAGGCCATTTCCGGCCCTCCAAGCCCGGGCTCCCCTTCGGTTTCGCCAGGTTTAGTCGCCATTCGATGGGCCGAGCGGCTTGACGACAGCTGGGGTCGAATTTGCGGCACACGGTCTGGCTACGCGGAGTTCATCGCTCCCACCAACGCTTGCAATCACCCCACGAAGCGCCGGGGCCGTTCGGCAAGCGGCATGCTTTCGTTGCACCGGCTGCTACCCGGAAGTACTGGCGTTGCGCGTCGAGCGGGTAGACCTGCGTCCCGCAGTGGTCACACGAGTACGCCTTGCGGCCCGTCAGCTTGTGATGCTTGCGGGTCACGGCGCACTTGCGGCACACGATCCCGTCCGGGTAGACCATGCCAACGATCGCCTCTAGGCAATCGGCTTCGCTGGCGAAGTCCCGGTTGAAATCAGCTATCGTGTACCTGATCGCGTTCCCATGAAGGAAGTATCGCAGGTTCGATACGTGCGTTGGCGATGACCATCGAGACAGAACATTTCAGCGCCCGGGCGGCATTTCAGAGCAGCGCCGTCGACGGGCTCCCGTGGTCCGCGCCCTCGGGTCCAGGCCCGTCGACCCAGGCCAATCTGGCGCCCATGGAGACCCCATTCGACCAGCGTATTCCCTGCAGTGCTTAACCTGACGCTTGATCAATTAGCGGGGCCGAGCTACCACTCGCCGCTCACGACCTACTTACAAGAAGTTTTATGTCAGTTTGCGGTGTTGGAACGAACTGCAAAAAGCGCCCCGTTTTGGTACCGCTTTGGCGCCCTTTCCGAACCTGAAGTGACGCGCAATACCAGCCGCGCGATGTCAAGCTCTTCCTCGACCAGGTGATCGCGAAGAAGGTCGACTCCAGGGCATTCGCCCTTCGGACATGTACACCTCGATCGTCGAGGTTATCAACGCCGTCCAGGCGGAGCTGCCGGACCTGCGTCAGCAAGCGGCGCCAGACGGCACCGTGACACTCCTCTTCACGGACATCGAAAACTCCACACGCCTCAACGAACGCCTTGGTGACGCCCAATACATGGAGTTGCTGCGCGCGCATAATGCGGTCATCGAGGGACCGGTGCGCCTGCACGGCGGGCACGTCGTCAAGACGATCGGCGACGGCTTCATGGTCGCCTTCTCTTCGGGGAGGCGCGCACATCAGCGGGCACGTTGAAGTCTCCCCGGATGGCGCGCCGCTCGTCCGCTCCACGTCAGTCGAACGAATTGAGGCACCTTCCAATCCCTACATTTATCCGTAGCGAACGACGTGCCCTGCTGGCGCTGGCGGTCGTCAGTTGGGCCGCGCTGGTTTTGTTGCTGATCGTCGCTCTCTTGGGCGATGCCCGGCGCATCAAGGTCGTGCACTCCTCGCCGTCCGAGGGCGACGAGGTCGCAATCACGCAGCGCGAACTGACCGTTACCTTTGACCGCGAACCGGACCGCGACGCGGTCGCCCGCACAGTCTCGCTCTCGCCGCCGATCGGAGGGGAGGTTCGCTGGCGCGGTCGCACCATGGCGTACTCCTTTAAAGGTGCGCCGCTTCCGCCGGGCGACTACCGGCTCTCCATCTCCGCGGGTGCGCTCGGGCGCGGCGGCGAAAAGCTCGATCGACCGTTCTCGCTCTCCTTCTCGGTCCGCGAAGAGGGCTGGGTCCTCGTCCGAACAAGTCTCACCCAGCAGACGCTCGTTGCTTTCCGCAAGGGAGCGCCTCCCAAGCCGTTGTTGACGGCGCCTAGCATCTCCCACTTTGCAGTCGCCCCGGATGGCTCACGCATCGCGGTCGTGACGTTGGATGAACAGCGGCGCGGCAGCCTGCAACTCGTCGATCCGGCGACCGGCACGGTGACGCCTCTTGTGGATGACCCCTCGGTGTACGTGGGCGGGGTGGAATGGAGTCCCGATGGCGGCGCGCTGTTAGTGGTGAAGCGTGACGCCCTCCTGGATGGCACTGTCGGCGCTCCCCGGCTCTGGCTAACGCGCATCTCTGGCGAATTCATCGGCCTGTTGGACCCGGATGGCAAACCGTCGCTCCTCCCCGGCTGGTCCCCCGACGCCCAATCAGTCGCTTATGTGTCCCCCACCGATGCCCGGCAGCTCGTCCGCAACCTCAGCACGCAGCAGGTCTTCGAAGCTGGCACCCCGCGCGGTAGCCCTCCGGGATGGTCGCCCGATTCGAGGCTGGTGGCATTCGAGAGCGTGCCGCCGGGACAGGCCACGCTGCTCCTCCAGCCGGTACGCGTCCGCAGCCTCGATGGCACCATAGACCGCTCATTCGGACGGGAAGGCGAATCACGCACCGCCCCACGCTTTCTAGATAACTCCACCCTCGTCACGCTTCGACAAGTGGTTGGGGCAAGCCGCCCGGGCACGGATTTGGTTTTCGAATCGTTGGCCGATGGCAGCACGTTGCGCACCATCCAGCTCACGGACGGGCCTGGCTTCATCGACGATTGGCAGTTCGATGCCGTGCGGCACTCGGTGCTCTACAGCGTCCGGGACGCCAATGCGTTGACAACTTTCCGGCTCAACCTGCAGACAGGCGAAAGGCGGCCCGTGACCCCGAGCGGCGGAGCGCCCGCCTGGCTTCCCTGAGTGCTTAAGCCCTGTTGCTTTTTTTCCTCAGGCGAGGCCTTACGGGCTCATCTCGGCGGGGTCCACGGTATCGGCACCTCCCCGAGGGTGGTTGGCGCGGAGGAAGTCCGCTGGGACGAGGTACCTCGTCCCAGCTCGGTTGTCGGGCGCGGTAAAGTTCTTCGTTGCATTTATAAACTCGCCGTCGAGTTCGGGCTTCCCGGCCCGCGCTGTCCCGTGGTGTGAGGCGGAGGTGCACTAAGTCCGTCCAGGGTGACGGCGACCAGGCGGAGGACGGCAGCCCTCGAAGAAAGGGTGGTCGCCGCGGCGAGAGCGTTGATGCAATAGCTGGCGAGTTCTTCAGAGGCCACGTCACTGCGGACGTTGCCAGCTTCCGCGGCCTCGACCAGCAGGTCGCGGATGAATGCAGACAGGTCATGTTGCGCCCGAACGGCATGGGGCCGTTGATGCAGTGCGTCGGCCAGGCCCGAGCTGTGCGGGTCGTGGGTGTGACTGGTTGCAGATTGGTCGATGGCGAAAAGTGCATATGCCTCTAAAACGGCCGCCAGCCGTTCGCCCGGCCTTGTTTCACGGTCCCGCACTTTGACCAGGAGTTCAAGGTGACGGCCGATCTGACGCTCGTGCCAGGCAAGGAGGATCGCCTCCACGCTGGAGAAATATTTGTATAAGGTTGCGCGGCCGATGCCCGTTTCCTTAGCAATCTGGGACATCGTGATAGAGGCCAGTCCATACCT
>JBDSEP010000217.1:0-2504 GCA_039919985.1 Tepidiformaceae bacterium
CTTCCCTCGACTCGGAGAGCAGGGTAGGGTAGACCCAACCCTCACGTGAAGGTAAGGCCTTGCGCTCCTACTTCCGCCGAACGTTCTATTCCCTCGAAGAGAAGCAATTTCGCATTCTCTGGCTGGGGACGCTCTTCTCCTTCCTGGGGATGCAGATGCAGGTTATCGCCCGCGGCTACCTCGCCTACGATCTGACCGGGAAGAACAGCGCGCTCGGCGGCGTGATGCTCGCCTTCGGTGTGCCCCAACTCCTGCTCGGCCTCTGGGGCGGGGTGCTCGCCGACCGGTTGCCGAAGCGCAACCTGCTGGTTGTCTGCCAGGTGGTGATCGCCATCAACTCCGCCTGGCTGGCTACGATGATCGAACTCGGGGCGGTCGAATATTGGATGCTAATCGTCGCCGGCGTGGTACAGGGCGCGGGATTCGCCTTCATCGGGCCGGCCCGCCAGGCATTTATCAGCGATCTGGTGGGGCGCGATGCGGTGGGCAACGCCGTCGTCCTTCAACAGCTCAGCATGAACAGCACGCGAGTCATTGGACCTTCGATAGCGGGAGCGATGATCGCAATCCCGTTGATCGGCATCGCCGGGGTGTACTACGTGACCACGGCGGGATTCGTGCTCGCGACAGTCACCATGCTGCGCCTGCCAAAGGGCAACCCGCGACGCACCAACCGCCCCTCCCCGCTCGCCGATATGGTGGAGGGACTGCGCTACGTGCGCAGCCGGCCTTCAATCCTCCTGCTCATCCTCACCTCGTTCTCGGTCGTGATGATCGGCTTCCCCTACCAGTCCTTCTTGCCCTCGATTTCGAAGGACGTTTACCACGTGGGCGCGGGCGGGCTTGGGGCGCTCTCCTCCGTCGGCGCGATTGGCGCGGTGGTTGCCACCATTGGCGTGGCGACGTGGGCCGGGCATCGCCGCGCCTGGGCCACGCAGCCTCTGCTCGCGCTCGCTTTTGGCGCGTCCGTCATCGCCTTCGGGTTCGCCTCGAACCTGCTCGTTGGGCTGATCGTGATGGTCGTCGTCGGGGCCCTGGCGAGCGCCTTCCAATCGCTCAACAACTCTCTCACGATGTCCTACACGGACCCCGATTTCCACGGGCGGGTGCAGTCGATCTCGATGCTCAGCTGGAGCCTCTTCGGCCTCATGGCGCTGCCCATCGGCATCGTCGCGGACCATATCGGGATCCAGGAGACGTTGATGCTGCAGGGTGGTGTCGTGCTTCTGCTTGTCGCTTCGCTGCAGCTCCTGGGACGCAGGGAATCGGTGGCCGCGGACCGCAAACCCCGCATCGGCGGCGTGCTCGAACCGGCGGCCGCTCCGGCTGGCGGCGGCGGCGGGTAGTTCGAGCGAGCGGTCTCCTGATCAGGTGTCCATCGCCCCTGGCCCGCGCGATGTATCGTGGCGGCACACCTCTGGAGGCTGCCCAATGACGATCGAACTGCCCGAAGCTGGACGCCCCTGGCCCGAACTGCGCGACGAGATGCTGGCGATGCGCGGCGGAGACCTCGATTGGCGCAACGGCCGCCACGGCGCCTACGTGTGGTACGCCACCGATGAGCTGGAGGACGTACTGCGCGAGGCGTTCGGCATGTTCATGGTGGAGAACGGCCTGGGCATTCGCGTCTTCCCGAGCATTGGGCGCATGGAGCGCGAGGTGCTTGGCACCGTCCAGGGGCTGCTCTCGGGAGACGAAGAGAGCGCCAGCATCTTCACATCCGGGGGCACCGAGAGCATCTTTTTGGCGATTTTTGCGGCACGCGAGTGGGCGCGGGCGACCGGCAGGGGCGGCAGCGCGCCAGAAATAGTGGCCGCCTACTCCGCTCACCCGGCCCTGAGCAAGGCTGCCCACATGCTCGGCCTAAAGGTGATTCGCGTGCCCCAGGGCGCAGACCTGCGCGCCGACCCGGAGGCCATGCGCGCCGCTATCACCGAGAACACGGTGGCCCTCTACGCCTCCGCGCCTTCCTACTCCCTCGGGCTGGTAGACCCGGTAGAAGCAATCGGGGCGATCGCCGAAGAGCACGGGCTCTGGCTCCACGTCGATGCCTGCGTTGGCGGCATCCTTGCGCCAGCCGTGCGCCAGCTCGGGTACGAGGTCCCGGCCTTCGACCTGGCGGTGCGCGGCGTTACCTCGATCTCCGCCGACTTGCATAAGTCCGGCTATGCCGCCAAGCCAGCCTCGACCGTGAACTTTCGCAGCAAGGAGCATCGCGAATTTGCGCGCTACAGCATGGACGAGTGGCCCAGCGGCACCTACTCGGCCTACACCTTTACGGGAACGCGCCCGGGAGGGGCGATCGCGGCGGCCTGGGCGGGCATGCAATTCCTCGGGCAGGCCGGCTACCGGGAGATCGCCGCGGCCTCCATGCGTGCCAAAGAGGCGATGGTCAGCGGGCTCCGCGCGATCCCCGGCGTGGAGATCTTTGGCGAGCCGCAGCTCTGGGCGTTTGCTTTTGGCGCGCCGGATGTCGAGATGCAGCAGGTGGCGGCGCTGATGGG
>JBDSEP010000264.1:0-3952 GCA_039919985.1 Tepidiformaceae bacterium
TGCGCTCGAGTCGATGAGCATGGCAGGTGGCAATCTGCTTGGGTCGCTTTGCGGTGGAGCGGTCATCAATTTCGTTGGAATCGGCCAGGCCTTCTTTCTGATCGCGATGCTCTACGTCATCTCGCTGCTGCTCCTCCGGCGAGTGCCATCGCCGCCAGCACGTCTCCACTCCACCGGCAACTCTCTACTCCGCGACTTGAGTCTGGGCTTGAGGGCAGTCGGCCGCAGCCAGCCACTAGTCGGCATCCTTGGCGTCACCGTGATCATGAATCTCTTCTACTTCTCTTTCATGCCGTTGGTGCCGGTGTTCGCAAAGGAGATGGAGGTCAACGCGTTGCTCGCGGGGGTGCTCGCCAGCGGGACGGGCCTAGGAATGCTTGTCGGGTCCCTCACCTGGGCGGCCCGGCCTGTCCAGCGGCGAGGGCTTGTCTATGTCCTTGGTACTCTCCTCGCGATGGCTTTCCTGTTCGCCTTCGCCGCAATCCAGTGGTACCCGGTGGCGCTCGTGCTGCTTGTTGGAGCGGGATTCGGTTCGTCCGCTTTCGGCACGATGCAGGGGGTGCTCGTCATGACGACAGCGGAGCCGGAGATGCGCGGCCGGGCAATGGGAATTCTGAGTATGGCCATCGGAAGTCTTCCATTTGGAATGATCGGTCTGGGGCTGGTCGCCCAGGCGACGGAGCCAGCGGCCGCCGTGATGATCAGCATCGTCGCCGGCTTCGTCGCGATGGGAGTCTGGATAAAGCTCTATCCGCAAGTAAGCTTGCTTCGCTGACGGGCGTCCCCGAACCCTTAGAGCCTTTTTGTTTGTGATGAGGCGGTGTTCGCTGATCGAACCCAAGCAAGGCCACGAGGGTCCCGACCTGTGGCTTAGAAGGCTCGATTAGCGACCGGGCCCCGCGGCAGACACGCTCGGTCTCCGCGAGTAGGCGCCGAACTCGTCGTCCGCTGGCACGAGGTACGTCTGGCCGAGCTCGTCGCCAACCGCTTCGTGGTCAGCTTGGGGGACGCGAACTGCTCCAGCCTGAAACGGGAGGGACCACACGGCCCCGTCCATCGCTGTGCCCAGTCCAGGCTTAGCCGTCCGGGCCGGCGCGGGTGATGATTCGTACTGGGCGGTCGCTGCGGAAGTAGTTCCAGGCCCAGCCAGCCAGCACCAGCAGGCGGTTGCGGAACCCAATGATGTAGTAAAGGTGGATGGCCAGCCACGCCAGCCAGCCCGCGAAACCCGTCAGGTGCAGCTTGCCAACCTGCGCCACTGCAGCGCCCTTGCCGACCGTAGCCATCGTCCCCTTGTCGCGGTAGTGAAATCGACGCAGACGTTTGCCGCTGATCGAGGCGAGGATGTTCGCGGCGGCCAGGCGTCCCTGCTGCATGGCGGGCGCGCTGAGCATCGGCACGTCGCGGCCGTCCTGCTCGAAGCCGGCGATATCGCCGATTGCGAACTCACGCGTGCGGCCCCTAATGCGCAACCCGCCGTCGACTTCGATGCGCCCGCGCGCGCTCCGCGGCGCTGCGACCGCAGCGGCCAGCGAGTTCGGCTTCACGCCCGCGGCCCAGACAAGCGTCTTGGCCGGCAATTCCTCGCCGTTGGCGAGCTGCACGGAATCGCCGTCGTAGCCTTTGACGAGGACGCCAAGACGGACTTGAACGCCTTTCTGTTCGAGCTCAAGCCTGGCTGAACGCTGGAGATCGGGCGCGAATGGCGGCAGCAGGTTCTCACTGCCTTCGATGAGGACGATTCGCGGCTGGCGGTCCATCAGTTCCGGATACTCCCGCGGGAGGACCTGCCCGGTGAGTTCGGAGAGGGCGCCAGCGTACTCCACGCCTGTTGGCCCGCCTCCCGCGACCACGAAAGTGAGCCACGGCGCCGATTCCACAGGATTGAGACGGGCCGCCGTTTCCAGGCAGCGGAGGATGTGGTTGCGCAGGGCGAGTGCTTCGCTCAGGTCCTTTAGGCCGTTTGCGTGGGCCTCTATCGATGGGCTGCCGAAGTAGTTAGTGGTGCTCCCGGCGGCGATGACCAGGTAGTCGTAGGGGACTCGTCCCGCCTCCTCGGTTTGCACTTCGCGCCGCTCGAAATCGACGCCAATCACCTTCGCCAGGCGGAAGCGCACGTTCCCCCTGCCGTGGAGGATCGTGCGCGTTGGGGCGGCTATATCACTCGGGTTGAGCAGCGAACTGGCGACCTGATAGAGGAGTGGAGTGAACAGGTGGTAGTTGTGCTGGTCGAGGACCGTGACCTGGCAATCCTCCCCGGCGAGTTTTTTCGCACACTGCAGCCCGCCGAATCCGGCGCCAACGATCACGACTCCCGGTGTATAGGCCACCGATCTACCCTAGCGTGTTTCTGGTTCGGTTACGTGGGCTGCGCGGCACGGCCGGGGACGGCAGTCCTCGTTCCCGCCGAGATCTGGAGGGCGAGAGGCGAATGGCACAACACTATTCCAACTCCGGCCCGACGCCCGGCACGCCGCGGAGATGACCGGCGATGCCCGGAGTTGCGAACGCCGACGAAGCTTCTCAGCAGAACACTCGAACCGTGTTTCCGGACTGAATTTGGGCGACCCAGCGCCACTCCGGTGTGGAAGATGCGTTGCGCTCGGCCACGACGGAACAAGGTCTGCCCCGGAGCGCTGAGAGTGTAATTGCGCGCCAGTTCAGCGTGACTCTGGCCCTAGTCCCGGCACACGCTCGGGCTTTACGTCTCAAGCGGCCTTATTCGCCGTGGCGAGCCACCGAGTGGGCGCCGGGCAGCGACTAAACCTCAACTGCTTCGAGCGACCGGCGCGATGACGGTCAGGTAAGCTCCTCCGGTACACGGGGCGGTGGGAACAACGCTCGCCACGTGGCAGCAGTCTGATTCATTTGAACACTCCTCAAAACTCTTCGAAGCGGAATTGAATCTACCGTAGCGTGGGTCGGCAACCCGGTATCGGACGAATCTTACCTGAGAGACGGTGCGCTCCCATTACCCGCTCGCGCGGCCTAAACGCCGTCTCCGAGGATGCCCCCGCCGTCCGGGAGCGCGCGCGCCGCGAACGCCGACGGCGTAGTACCGCCGAACTCCGAGCGTTGCTTCGAGCAACGTATTTCGCCGCTACTCTACTGGTAGATGATCACGTCCGGCTGCGGAAGAAGCGCAGAGACCTGCGCAGGCGACATCAGATCCACATCCTGCTGGTAGAAGAGCTTCATCGCACCGTGCTCCATCCCATCCCCGTCCACGAAGGCGTTGTATTCGCTGACCTTCGCCTCCGCATAGCCGACCCGTCAATGTCGATCGTCAGGTCCACGCCCGCCACCTCGGCGATGCTGGCCTTATTCGAGATCATTCCTGGCGTGAACTGGTGGACGATCAATAACTTGTCCGGCAGCCGTTTCCCCACTACCAGATCGTGGAGCATGGATTGCGCGGCGTTGATCGCCGAGGCGTCCATCGAACCGATTTCCACGCCAGGGCGGACGCCCGCAGGCATTGTCCATTCGGGATCGAGGGCGAGGTGGACCCGCGGATTGGCGAGGTATGGAAGCACTGCCGTGACCTCGGCCTCGACTGAACTCCACCCGATCTGGAGGTCGAGGATGACGAGCATGTCGTGTATCTCCGCGAGCGTGATGTACTGCTCGATCAGGTACGGCACCAGACGTTCGAGGTAGTCGCCATCTGAGCCGGCACTCGCCTGGGCGACCGCCGCAATGAGGTGTAGCGCACCGACGGCACCACGCCCACCGTTGACGGCGTCGTACGCCGACACTTGAGCCTCAAGCAAGGCGATCATTGCCTCAGGGCTGCCGAACTGACCGAGGGCGCCCAACCCGGGGACGCCCGGTACCCCGTAGTACGCGATCACCTGGCAGTTGTGCAGGACCGAAGTCCGTGGCGCGGGACGAAGCGAGAATCCGCCCGAGTCATCTCGCGGGGCGTAACAGTGGCTCGCTTGGGAGGGCA
>JBDSEP010000107.1:0-7009 GCA_039919985.1 Tepidiformaceae bacterium
CGCCCCAGCCGCGATGCGATAGATGTGGAAATTCAGTCCGTACCGCGCTGCTGCAGCAGAGGGCGAGTAGCTCAGGCGATGATGCACAACGCCGTCGTAGTTCTGGTTCGAATCGATGACGTGGAAGGCTCCGCCGCCGAGGTTCTCCACGATGATCGAGCTGTGCAGCCCACTGTAATCCGCGTTAGGGCCGGAGTCGGAATCGCGGGCGATCTGGATGACGTCGCCCGCCCGCGCATCGGCGACGCTGACCTCGATGGCGCCAGCGTCAAAATATCCCTGCCGGTAGTCGAAGCCCATCTCCTGCCCCGTGGCTTCGCGGACGATTTTCTTGATGAAGGCCCAGCACTCCCCCTGCCACGTGCCATCGTAGGCAGCTGCGGCGGCGACGAGGGGGTTGGTTGGGGCGGGCGGCGCGGCTGTCGCTGGGACGACCGAGAGCGCGAGAATGGCGACAACGGCGACCAGGATGGCTGCCAGGGCCGCTCGATGTTGGGACATCGGCATTGCAAACCTGCTTCAGTTTTTCCTGAGGGGCTTGTCGCACCCTAACTGAGACATTTAGCACAGACAACCCGTGTTTACCGGTGTATAGCGCCACCACGGCCGAATTTAGGGAGTTATGGCACCCGCAATGTTACGATTACATTGCGGCCACGCCGTTCGCTGAGAGGCGCCCGACCGCCCGGAGAGCGATCCAGCCATCGGTTGCACTCTGCTACGCTACCCCGCAGCCCACCCCGGAGTTGCCCGTGGCATTGCGCCTTTACTCGTCCCTCGGCAAGGCGGAACGCGTATTCGCGCCGCTCGTCCCCGGAATCGTCAAGATGTACGTCTGCGGCGTAACCCCTTACGACGTGACCCACCTGGGCCACGCCTTCTCCTACGTGCAGTTCGATGCTTTACGGCGCTACCTCACGTGGCTCGGCAACGATGTCCGCTACGTCCAAAACATCACCGACATCGACGACGACATGATCATGGTCTCCAAACGCCAGGGCGGGCGCCCGATCAGCGAAATTCGCGACGAAAACGACGCCATCTTCCGCAACGATTTGGACATGCTCAACGTGCTGCGGCCTACCGAGTACCCGTTCGCGACCGACCACATTCCCCAGATCATCGAGACAACCTCGCGGATCATGGAGGCCGGCTGCGCCTACGTTGTCGACGGGGATGTCTTCTTTGAAGCAGAGAAGTTCGAAACCTATGGACAGCTGAACGGTGTCAGCATCGCTGAACTCGCAAAGCGCGAGAATCCGGAATCGAAGCGCGAGTGGAAGAAGCGCGGTCCGCTCGACTTCCTCCTCTGGCAGAAGGTGGAACCCGGCGACCCGAGTTGGGAAAGCCCCTGGGGCCCCGGTCGCCCCGGCTGGAGCATCGAATGCACCGCGATGGCACAGGCTCACCTCGGCGACCAGATCGACATTCACGGCGGGGGCCACGACCTCGTCTTTCCGCACCATGAGAACGAGATCGCTCAGGCCGAATCGGCGACCGGGAAAGCACCCTTCTGCGGCTGGTGGATGCACAACGGCATGCTTCAGCTAGACGGCGTGAAGATGAGCAAGTCGCTCGGGAACCTCGTTCTCGCGCGCAAACTCATGGAACGTTTTGAGCCCGACCACCTGCGGCTCTACCTCCTCTCCCAGCACTACCGCCAGGATGCGAACTATGTGGATGGCGACATGGATGCGCTCCTCGAACCGTACGGGCGGCTCAAATCGGCCGCCGCCCAGACGGATGGAGCCGCAGACTCGGGGCCGGGCGAGGGAGCGGTACTCAGTGCTTTCACCGAGGCTCTCGATGCGGGCTTCGATACGCCTGCCGCGCTTCGCGTGCTGCACGAGGCCGCCGCGCAGCAAGGTTCCGGTAGCGGCAGCGCGGGCGACGCCGAGCAACTGCGCTCGGCTCTTTCGGTTCTTGGCTTTGCCTTCGCGGGAGCGAGAGGGCCAGCCAACGGAGACTTCAACCCCTGAGCGCCGTTAGCCCTTAGAGGCGATGACTCCCGATTCCTCGAGCGAAGCGAGCTCGGGCTCGCTCACGCCAAGCCCGCGTAGAACCTCAAGCGTATCTGCGCCGAGTTCCGGGGCGGGTGAGCTCACTTCGCCCGGGGTGCGGCTGAGCTGGACGTGAAGCCCCACCACGCGCTGGGTGCCGAAACGCGGATGCTCCTGCTCCACGATGTATCCGTTCGCCATGGGCTGCTTTTCGCGGGCAAGTGCAGCGTAATCCTGCACTATTGAGGCGGGCACGTCCTGCTCGCGCAGCCGCTCCAGCGCCTCACCCGCGGTGAGCGCCCGGAACGCTTCTTCCATTAGGTGCTCTAGCTCCACCCGATTTTTCCAGCGCGGGTAGCCTTTCGCGAACCGTGGGTCTTCGACCAACGCCTCGAGACCAAGCGCCCGGGCGATACGTGGCCAGAACTTCTGGTCGATCCCGACGATCATCACCCACCGCCCATCGGCGCACTCGAACTGACCCACGGTGGGCGAGGCGCGGAACTCCCGCGGCCGCTCTTCGCCGAAGTGCAGGTAGTGGAGCAGTTCGGGAGCCTGTAGTGCGATCTGCGTCCCCAAAAGCGAGACCTCGACCTTCTGGCCCTCCCCGCTGCGCTCACGCGCAAAGAGGGCGGTCATTATGCCGAAGGCGAGATTCATCCCACCGGTCTGATCAGCCACGCCGGGGTAGGACACTTCGGGTCGAAAACCGGGACCGCCGCCCGAATGCTGCGCGTAGCCGCTGTAGGCCTGCGAGATCTGGTCGAAAGATGGGTAGCTCGCCATCGGGCCCTTTGTCCCCCAGCCGCTCGCTTCCGCATAGATGATGCGAGCGTTCGCGGCGCGAAACTCGGCATATCCCAGGCCCCAGCGTTCCATTGTTCCGGGACGAAAGTTCTGCACCACCACGTCGCAACTCGCGCCAAGCCTTAGCGCGAGCGATTGCCCTTGAGGCGTGCGCAGGTCGATACAAGCAGACTTCTTTCCACGGTCGAGGGCTTCGAAGAACGCCGAGAAGCCGTCCGGTTCTCGCCACATGCGGCGCCCGAAATCCCCGCCTTTCGGCTCTTCGACCTTGATCACCTCCGCTCCCATATCCGCGAGCATCACGGTGGCGAACGGTCCCTGCTGGTAGCGCGTGAAATCGAGGATGCGAATGCCGGCGAGTGGCGTTGTCATGTTCGCGAGTCTACCCGTTCGGTTCACGGTGCTGTAGAACCGCTGCCCTCCGGGGGCTGGAATGCGATGACACCGTACTGTCGCGAGGACTCCTCCGTTCGTTCACCAGATTGTCACCGTTCCGCCACCCACCATCCGGCAACTGGGAATTGCCATCCTTCGCGGGCCCTTCGTCCCCGAGGATCTGAATCTGCCCAACCCGTCAGTTTGGCGTGCCGGTGTCAGCGATCGGCGTCACCAACTGGCCGGTCGCGGTGGCTTGAGACCGAATCAGGCGTTTTTCTGTCGCTATTAGGGTGTTGCAAGGCTGTCAGATCAGGGATGGACGACCGATATTTCGAGTGTGACTAAAGCAGCGCGGCCACCGCTCCAGCGCGATGAGGCGTTCATCGTCGGTATGTTCGCGATCGGGGCAGTCGCGTTCACCAGCGCCTTCTTCATTCGCCCGCCAGGAGAACTTTTCGGACTGGCCTGCGTCGTCCTCTTGAGCGCACTCAGTGAACGGCTCCCCGTGAAGCTTTATTCGGACGGCCAGGTCTCTATTAGTTTCGTGGGCACGCTTCTCGCCGCCCTTCTTTTCGGGCCCACTGGTGGCGTCCTCGCGGCGGCCAGCGTGGCGCTCGTCACCTACTTCATGAGTGACCGCCAGCCCAAAAAGCTGATCTTCAACTTCGGGCACAATAGCCTCTCCGCGTTCGCCTCCGGAGTGGTGATCGTCGGCCTCGGAGATGCGCTTTCGCTCGGCGACCCCGTGCAGCCGCTGCTGGTGGGAGCCTTCGGCGCCACGGTGCTCTTCGCAATCGACGCCTGGGCGGTTTCCGCGATCATCAGCCTCACCTCGGGGCGGTCCATGCGCGCCGCTTACCGCGAGAATTTCGGCTGGCTACTGCCGCACTACCTCGTACTCGGTCTCGTCGCTGGGGGCCTCGCTATCGTGTACCACCAGCTCGGCGTGGCAGCCATCCTCGTCCTCGCCCTGCCGCTGCTACTCAGCCGCTACTCAATTGAGCAGTTCGTGGAGCGCACCAGGGAAAATGTCCTCCGCCTGGAGAAATCCAACGACCAACTGCAGCACGCCTTCGTCGAAATCCGCGATATTTCGGATGAACTGAGCGACGCGTACACTGGAACCCTCGAATCGCTGGTAACGGCGCTCGACGTGCGCGATCAGGAAACCCGCGGACACTCGGTGCGGGTAGCCACCCACTCCCTGGATATCGCCCGAATGCTCGGCGTCTACTCCGAGGAGGAGTTGGCCACCGTTTACCGCGGTGCACTCATGCACGACGTGGGGAAGATTGGGGTGCCCGATGCCATCCTTCTCAAGCCAGCGAAACTGACCGACGAAGAGTGGGAGTTTATGCGCCGACACTCAGCGCTCGGATACCGCATCCTCGCGCAGGTTCCTTATCTGCGTCCTGCGGCCAAGATCGTCCTCGCCCACCACGAACGCTGGGACGGGGACGGCTACCCCCGGCGCCTGAAGGGCGAGAATATTCCGCTCGGGGCCCGCATTTTCGCCCTCGCTGATACCTATGACGCCATCATCTCCGATCGTCCGTACCGCCGTGGCCAAACGCCGGACGCCGCGTTTAAAGAGATCCTGAGGTGCTCCGGGACCCAGTTCGACCCCCAGGTGATCGAGGCCTTTGAGGCGGCCTTCCCAAGGTGGTGCGCAGAGGACCCGGGTGCTGACACGCACCCCCTGTACTTGCCATCGTGGAAGAAGAAGACAACCGATGCGCCCGGCCGCGCCGCGAGCTGAGGTTCTGCTCCACACGCGGCCGTCAGCTCACCTTTTTCGGTTGGCCCAGCTTTTCCATCATCGCCTCGAAGACGGAGTAGTCCTGCGCACCCACGATTCCGTACTGGTCCTGGAAGACGAAGGTGGGGATGGCGGTTACGCCGACCCCCCGAGACCAGGCAATCCCGTCCATCACCTGTGGGCGATATTGCCCTGAGGCCAACGCCCGGGCGAGCTCGTCGCCGGCCAATCCAACACTCATCGCGGCCTCGATCAGGATCTCCGGGTCGGAGATGTCCACGAGGTCGGTGAAATAGGCATCGAACAGCGCCCGGTGAAAGCTCAGCCCCTCGCCATGTTCCGTCGCGAACTCGCCCGCCTCCAACGCGGGAATGGAGTAGGACGTGCGCTCCCGGCCACGAGCAAACCTGATGCCCAGCGTTTCCCCTCGTAGCTCTAGCGCGGAAGGAGGAGCGCCTGGCTGGCTGTGCTGCTTCCGCGGCTTGCCTTCCGGCGGCACAGTTGGGTCCAGCAGGAATGGAGCGAACCGGACGGAAACGTTGTACTCCGTCTGCAGACGTTCGACCTCAACGAGGCCGACATAACACCATGGTCAAATGAAATCGGAGACGACTATCAGCGATACGGGAGCTTCGGATGGTGAAACGGTCATGCCCATAGCTTACAGCGTGGTCGCCCCTCCGCTCGCCTTGCGCAGGGCCAGTGACCGCACGTCTTCGAGGCTGCGGCTCCCCGGTGCCATCCCGAGCGCCGCCATCTCGACGGCCATCTCTCGCACCGCGCTGTTATACGCAGTGGCAACGCCGTGCATCCCTCCGAGCAGTTCGATTTCGCCGTTCAAGTAGTCCACTTCCACCGTTGTGTGGCCCCGCATCACGCTCTGCAACGTCGAACTTCCCGTGCGCGCCTGGCCACCTATTGGCATCGCCCTGTAGTGGCTGTTCACCCGCGCCGAATACTCTTCGAGTGGTGCGTACTCCATCCCCGCGGCCTCGAAACAGGCGATCGCCTCGTTTCTCAGCGTATCCACAAATTCGCCCAATCCGCCAGTCGCCCCCCACGCATTCTGGCCGGTCACAATTTCCAGCCCATTCGCCAGGTTCATCAGCAGCTTGCGATGCTTGAGGCGCATCACTGCCGGGTCCGCTTCGGCGAGGAAGTTCGAGCTGCGCAGCGCGACGCAAACCTCCTCGATCAGGCTGTCCGTCCCGCCAGGGTAGCGACCGGAGTGTAGCGCGCCGCTATACGGCCCCGCTGAGGCGATCACTTCCCCGGCATCAACGAACGTAGCGGGCAACGCGATGAGCATCGCGTAGACGTTTCTGAATCGACGCAGCGCCATTCGCTCATTCTCGATGCCGTTCTGCGCGCAGATCACGGGCAGGTCCGTGCCCGCCGCAAGTTCCAGGTCTCGCAGGGCGGCCTGGGTGTCCTGCGTCTTCATCGTCAGGAGGACGACGTCATCGGCTCGCCATTGCACGTCGTTAGGGTGCCCAACTGCAGGGATGTGGAGGCGGAAGTCCCCATCCGGAGTGCGCAGGTTCAGGCCATTCTCCTGGATCGCCCGGAGGTGCTCCCCGCGCGCGATTAACAGCACGTCGTGACCCGACCGGTGAAGCTGCCCCCCAATCGTCCCGCCAACGCCGCCAGCGCCATAGATCACAAATCTCATGATTCTCTCCAGTCGGGGGTCCGCGCTTTCGCTCAGGATAGCGAACTCTCGGGCGACCGCGGTTACGGTGCGATAGGCCCGTCCGAGCCGATCTGGGCACCGCCCGCCACTGCGGCGGTCCGCTTTCGCTTCGGCGGGAGGCCAGCGACTCCCTGCAGGATCGCGACGGCGCCGCCAGCGAACAGTACGAAATCTCCGAGGCTGTAGATATTCTTACCGTAGAATGGTGCGTCCACGGTGTAGCGGTCCGAAAGCGCGAAGAAGTGATCTCCTCCCGCCGGAGGAGTATGTCCTTGCCGTTGTACAACTGCCGCCCCAGGTCCACTTCGGTGATCTCCGGAAAGGCGCCGGAGTTCCGCACGATCTGGTAGGACACCGGCATGAGACCGCCAT
>JBDSEP010000300.1:0-3162 GCA_039919985.1 Tepidiformaceae bacterium
TTAAGCCGCCCTTCAGCCCGGCCGAGGTGCAGTCCTTGCTGGATGGTGAGGATACGGAGAGGCCCTACGGCGCGCGCAATTTCGCGCTCATCCTTTTCCTCTTAGACAGCGGCGTGCGCGCCTCGGAGTGTGTCGCTCTCCAGCTGTCGGAGTTCGACTGGGATCGGCGCCGCGCGTTTATCCGCCACGGCAAGGGGGAGAAGCAGCGCTGGGTGGGTTTCGGTGGGCGTACAGTCGATGCCCTGCTCTACTACGTCGAACGGTTCCGCGGTGAGCGCGATGGGGCATTCTTTCTGACGACCGCTCTCAGGCCGATGGTCGGAGCGCATACGCTCTGTGTGCTGCTCGACCGCATCGGCTGCCGCGCTGGGGTGCTCAGCGTCCATCCCCATCGCTTCCGCCACACCTTTGCGACCTGGGCGATCGAGTCCGGTGCCCGTGAGATCGATGTCCAGATGCTGCTCGGCCATTCGGACCTCACGATGACCCAGCGTTACGCCCGAACCTACACCTCCGAACAGGCGGTGCGCTCCCACCCTGAGCTCAGCCCGGTCAACCGGCTCGGCGCACGCTGACTCTGGGACGTCCGTGTTCCCTGAAGCCGCGAGCCCCACGTATGAGGCCCGTCAGCCTGAGAACCTCCGGCGACTCTCACCGCGTACCCAGCCGCGACGCTCGCGATTAAGCAACCGGCAGGCGTAGGCAGTGAAGGCTGGAAGGACGTAGCATCTCGGGAACCTTGCCGGGCGTCCCGGCGAGCTGAATGGGGCTACTGATGCTCAGTCCTTACCGTGTGCTCGATCTAACGACTGGCCACGCGGCGCTTGGCCCGATGATGCTCGCGGATATGGGTGCCGACGTTGCCCGCATCGAACCGCCCGGCGGGAGTGCGGACCGCCACACGGCGCCGCTCGACCCGGAGGGCGCGGACGGAAAGGAGAGCCTGCTGTTCCATGCGTACAACCGGAACAAACGGGGCGTGACGCTCGATTTGAAGGCGCCCGCCGACCGCGGGGCGTTCCTTGAGCTCGTGCGTTCGGCGCACTTCCTATTCGAAAACGCGGCGCCAGGGGCGATGGCCGCACAGGGACTCGGTTTCGACGACCTGCTCCCAATCAACCCTCAACTGGTTTACGTGGCGACGACGCCGTTTGGGCAGGACGGGCCGTATGCCAACCACGCGACGAGCGACCTGACGATGGCGGCGATGGGCGGGATGATGGCGCTGAACGGGGACGCCGACCGGCCTCCGTTGCGCATCACCGTGCCCCAGACAGCGCTGCACGCGGCGGCGGAGAGCGCTTTGGCGGCGCTGGTGGCGCACTTCCGTCGTGTGCGTACCGGCGAAGGCCAGTTCGTGGACGTTTCGGTCCAGGCGAGCGTGTTTTGGACGGGGCTGAACGCGATGATCGCGGCCCCAATCCAGGGTAAGAACATCGAACGGGCAGGAACGTTGTTGCAGCTTGGCGTTTCAGACTTGCCGCTGGTTTACGAGGCAGCGGACGGGCAGGTGGTGCTGGTCTGCACCGGGGGTACGATGGCGGGGCTCGTGGGACGGATGGTGGAGGACGGCGCGGTGCCCGCTACGTGGCTGACTGACGAGGATTGGCCGACATACGACCTCCGCTTCCTGACGAACCAACCCGTCACGATCACCACGGACGAGGCAGTGGAGGGCATACGGCGGTTCACGAAGCTGCACGGGAAGGCGGAGCTTTTCCAGTGGGGGCTAGCGCACGGCGTGACGATCGTGCCGGTGACCACGACGGCGGACGTGCTGAGCTTCGGCCACCTGGCGGAGCGGGCCTACTGGCACGAGTACGAACTCACGGGCGGCGGACGCAAGGTGCGGATGCCAGGCGCGTTCGTACGGCCAGAGCTGACGCCGCTTTCGATTCGACGTCCTGCGCCGACGGCTGGCGAGCATACCGAGGAGGTGAAAGCGGAGTGGGCTGGCAAGGGCGCTGCGATCCCCGCGGCGCGGGCGGCGCGCAACGCCGATGCGCTACCGTTCGCCGGTTTAAAGGTCGCCGATTTTTCGTGGATTGGCGTTGGCCCAATCACCTCCAAGTATTTCGCGGACCATGGCGCCACGGTGGTGCGGGTGGAATCTGGCGCGCCGCTGGATCGGCTGCGCGGAGCGGGACCGCACAAGGACGGCGTCTTCGCGACGAACCGGTCGCAGTTCTTCGCCTCGTTCAACACTTCGAAGAAGGGTATTTCGCTGAACCTGAAGGAGCAGGCGGCGCACGAAATCGCGAAGAAGCTGCTGGCCTGGTGTGATGTGGCGTTTGAGTCGTTTACGCCGGGGACGATGGCGGATCTTGGCTTGGGCTACGAGGTGGCGAAGGAGCTGAACCCCGGGATCATCATGGTAAGCAGCTGCCTGATGGGTCAGACCGGCCCGGCGGCCAGCCTGGCGGGCTACGGGTATCATGCGGCGGCGATTTCCGGCTTTTATGAGGTGACTGGCTGGCCGGACCGCCCGCCAGCGGGGCCGTTCAACGCCTATACAGATGTCATCGCGCCGCATTTCCTTGGGGCAACCGTGATGGCCGCGCTGGAACATCGCCGGCGGACGGGCGAGGGGCAGTACATCGAGCAGGCGCAGCTCGAGTCTGGGCTGTACTTCCTGGCGCCGGAGCTGATGGAGACGCAGCTGACCGGCCAGATGCCGCGCCGGGCGGGGAACGACTCGCCGTTTTTTGCGCCGCACAACGCCTATCCCTGCGAAGGCGAGGACCAGTGGGTGGCGATTGCCGTGGAGACGGACACGCAGTGGTTGGCGTTGCGCGGCGCGCTCGGCAACCCGGGGTGGGCAACGGACAGGCGGTTCGACCACGCGGCGGGGCGGATTGAGCATCGCGACGAGATCGACGAGCAGATCGGCGAGTTCACGTTCTATCAGGACCGCTACACGGTAATGGAACTGCTGCAACGGGCTGGTGTGCCGGCCGGGGTGGTGCAGCGGTCAAGCGACTTGATAAACGACTCGCAGTTGGCGCACCGGCGGTTCTACCACCCGATGACGCACCCGGAGATGGGCAGCGTTCCGTACGAGGGTCACATGTTTAACATCCGGGGGTACGAGAGTGGCCCGCGGTTCCCTGCGCCGTGCCTTGGGGAGCACACGGCGGAAGTGCTGATCGAGGTCCTGGGGCT
>JBDSEP010000154.1:0-7579 GCA_039919985.1 Tepidiformaceae bacterium
CACTACGAGGCAGGTTACCCACGTGTTACTCACCCGTCCGCCACTAGCCCGAAGGCTCGTGCGACTTGCATGCCTAATACATTCCGCCAGCGTTTGTCCTGAGCCAGGATCAAACTCTCCGAAAAAAACTTCCAAAACCAGCCAAAGACTGGTTCATTCCGTTGTAACGGGTTCCCAGACGTTCTCTATTCGTCCGCTATCCAGTTGTTAAAGTGCGCCGGCCTCTTTTCAAGGCCCGAACGAGAAGACTAGCGGCTGGGGGCCGCCGTGTCAACCAAACCCCTGGGCATCCCATGGAAAGGTCCCGTGCTGAAGGGCCGCCCGCACTCGCTGCGGAGCCCATCTCTCGACGGTTGACTAACCCTACAGCCGGACGCGCTTGGAGCCAAGCAGGGCGCCAACGCCGAGGGCGCTGCCCGTGAGGCCGACGGCGACCATCCCCTCGCGGACGCCGCTGAGGGCGATGACTATGCCCACGAGCAGCGGCCCAGCCACGCTGCCGAGCCCTTCGGCGAAGAAGAGCCAGCCGAGTGCTCTTCCCGTGCTACCGCGCTCATCGGCGTGCGAGACATCGAGGAGGCTGGCGTTGAGCAACGGCTGCGCGCCCCCAAGGGCTGCGGCGAAGGGAATTGCGCCGAGGGCGAATAGCAGCTCGTTGCTGGCCACGGCAATCGCGAGAAGGGAGGCGGCGGCCACGCCGTAGAGCAGCGCTACTTCACGCAGACGTCGCCCGTGCTGCGAACGCCGCCCCACGGCAACCATGGTGCCGGCACCCGCCAGTCCGGCGGGAATAAGCAGGATACCGGCGTGCAGGAGAGTGAGATCCAGTGTGCGGAGTACGAACGGGCCGAAAACCGCGAGCGTGGCGGTAACGAGCACGAAGTGGGCGAAGATCATCGCACCCGCTACGAGCTTCGTTCGCTGGGTCATAGGGCTGAGGGGCGCGGTTTCCGGTTCGGGCCGCACTGCGGAGGCGAGGGGCCGCTGCCAACCGCCGAAGAGCCAGAGCATCAGAATGGCGGCGCCCGACGCAAGGACGAAGGCGAGCCCGAACGCGAGCCGCCAGTAACTGGTCTCGCTGATGAGGGCGGCTGCACCGACGCCCGCGGCCGTGGCGGCGACGCTGATGAGGCCCATGTAGGCCGTGGCCGAACCCCGCGCCGAGGGGTCTCGGGCATCGCCCAGGGCGTGGAAGAGGAGCAACCAGGAGATGGCGATGCCCGTGGAGAGCAGGCCGACGCCTACGAGGAAGCCGCGAGCGGTGGCCGTACCCACGATGCAGATCAATCCGGCGACCTGCACGCTCCAGACGATGGCGACGACCTTGCGCATCCCCAGACGGTCCAGCATCCAGCCGCCGGCAGGGGCAGTGATGAGCTTCACCAGCCCGTAAATCCCGAGGGCGTAGGCGGGATAGGAGCTGGGCGCTTCACGGACATCTATCAGGTAGGTGTTGCTGTAGGCGATGACCACAAGCGCAGTGAGTGCATCCACCGAAAAGACGGCGGCGAGCAGAAGCGCCAGCGACGGCGTCCAGGCGGGTCGGCTAGAGTCCGCACTCTCGGAGAGAGGTTCTCCGGGCAGACTCTGGCGGGTGGACCCGGAATGCGATTGTGCCATCGGCTCCCCTGAACTCTTCTTCGGCCTGCCCGTCCTGGGCGAGCAAGCCGAGCATACGCAATTCGTTCGTTCTGAAACGCGCGGGGTATGCGCCGCTTATGACAACATGGTCAACCTGCTTCGTGGCGAGGAGGCAGGTGTAGGCCTGGAGGGTGGGGAAGGTCTGACGATGCTGGCTCTCGGTGAAAAACTCATTCGAGAGCGTGGCGCCAGCCTTCATGAACTGGACCATGCCGTCCTCCTGGTTGTTCTTCACCGTGACGCGATAAGAATCGCCTGGGACCACGGGGTTAGCGGCGAGGTAACCGGCGAATCGCGGTTGGGAGCGTTGCCAGAGGCCCGACGGCGGCACCCAGACGAGAACGGCAACCGTCAGCGCGGCGGTTGCGACGATGAGCTTGCCCTGGTGGCGATAGAACGCTGGCCCCATCGCGGGCAGGAGAAGAGGCAGTAGAACGATCGACAGGCGGCGCATGTTGTCGGCGACGCTCAGGGCGGCTCGCAGGGGCGAGGCGTCCCCCAGCGCAGGAGTCGAGAGGAACAGCAAGAACGCGGGCGAGGCGAGAATTGCTGCGACGGCCGATACGGTCGCCCAGGGCCGCGGGAACGAACGTTGGCGAACCCATTCCCAGGCGCCGTAGAGGGAGATCGCGGCGATGCCCATCAGCGGGTGAGTGGCGACCGCCAGGGCCAGCAGGAGGGTCGCCAGGAAGGTGCGCTTGCTTTCGAACAGCGCCGCTCCAAAGAAGAAGAGTGCGAACGACCAGACGGTGGTCAGTTGGAACTGGGTGATGCCGTTCCAGAGCAAGGGGTTGAGGAGAAACACGGTGAAGAGGAGCGGGTTCTTCATCTGCGGACGGAACCGCCAGATACCAGCGACGAGGAGCGCGCAGCCGAGGACCATCGAGAGTGTGACCACCCAGTCCCCGAGGATTGGGTAGAGCAGGGCATCCGGCAGCCAGGGGATTATCCCGTAGGGGAACATGACCGCGTCGCCGTTTTCAAGCTGGGCGACGTGCCAGGGCCATTCGTGGCGCGTGAAGATCGACTCGGAGAGATACCAGACGTGGGCGTAAGAGTGCGCGCTGTCGTCGCCGAGGTAGAAGCGCTTCGCCAGCATGGCGAGCATGGCCAGGAGCGAGCCAAATATGACAACGGGTGGAACCCAGAGCCAGGTACTCCTTCGAGAGGCGGCGGGGGCCCGCCGCCAGCAGGAGAGTCTGTACCAGGCGAGTGGCATGCAGACCGCATCAACGGCGGCGTCGTAGAGGCGGGTGCGCGTGCGGCCAACGGGAATGTTGATTCTGTAGGAGTTATCCACGCGGTAGCCGAGCCGCGTGAGAAGCACGGCGACTTCAACGGTCTCGCTGTACTTATAGCCGCGGTAATACTCCTGCGCTTCGAGGAGCGGCCCGACGCGGAAGACGCGGTAGCCGCTCTCGATATCGTAGAACTTGTGGCCGCCAGAGACGCTGCCGATCCAGGTCATCACGGAGTTGCCAAACTTCTTGTAAGGCGAGTGGTAGCCCATGTCTCGGTCGCCGATGACGCAGACTACGTCCTTCTCGATGAGGTGGTCGATCATGCCATCGAGGGCGGCGGGTTCATGCTGGCCATCGGCGTCGATGGAGAAGGCGATGTCCGCGGGGTTGATCTCGCCGCGTGCGAGCATCCCCCGCACTTCGTCCCAGCCAGCGCGGAGGGCGGCGGAGAGGCCGCGGTTCTCAGGGAAGTGGATGGCCGTCACGCGCGACTTGCCGACCGCCCAGCGATCGACGATTGGCCCCGTGTCATCGTTCGAGCCATCGTTGACCACGATGAGGCGGTCGATCCGCGGGTAGAGGTCGTCGAGGACGCCTTCAATAGTGGCTGCTTCGTCGTATGCGGGCATGACAGCAATGCGCGCGGGACGGGAGTTCCCGGCCCGCGCGCTAGTCTGTTCGGTTTCGGCTGGGTGCACTAAACCGCCGAAAGCTGTTCGGCCCACTTGGCCAGGAACCAGTTGAGTGTCGTTTCGAAACCGTCTTCGAAGGCGGTCACGGGCTCCCAATCGAGCAGGTCCATGGCGCGCTGGCGGGAGACGACGCGGCCTTTGTAATCGCCGCCCCGGGCTTCCGTGCGAATGATGCCTGCGCTGGTGGGGACCATACGGTTTACGGCCTCGGCCAGTTCGATGATTGCCACTTCACGCGGCCCTTCGAGATTGAAGGTGCCGGTCGCCTTGCGTTCGAGGACGCGGACGTGTGCGTCGGCCAAGTCTTCGACGTAGATGAAGTTGCGGTATTGCAGGCCATCGCCGGCGATGGTCAGAGGCTCGCCGTTGACCGCCTTCTTGATGAAGATGGGCATCACGAGCTCTTCGCGCATTCGCGGGCCGTAGGGAATGCCGTAGCAGAGGACAGTGACGGGGAAGTCGTAGAGCTTGCCGTAGGAGTGGGCGAGCATCTCGCTGGCGATCTTCTCGGCCATGTAGAGGTGGCTCACACCCTCGGGGTTGAGCGGCGTGGTTTCATCAACTTCCATCGCCGTCGTCGCCTCGTAGACCCAGACGGTGGAGGCGAGGATGACATGCATATTGCCGGCCACGCGGGCCGCTTCGAGGATGCTCGCCGTGCCCATGATGTTCAGGTCCACGGACTCGGCGGGCATGCGAGCGATGTCGTTCACGTTCGCCATTGCGGCAAGGTGGTAGACCGCATCGCAGCCGTTGAGGGCGGTGGCCACCTGGGACGGGCGCGTGATGTCGCACGGCTGCCAGGCGACGTCCGCGCGATGCGGCTGAGCGCCATCGAGAACGCGGACGCTGTGGCCGGCCTCCACGAGCTTATCGACGACGTGGCTGCCAATGAATCCGGAGCCACCGGTTACTGCGACGTTCATGCGGACACTCCTGCGGGAAGTAGCTGGGCGATGCTCTCGATGACGTAGCGCGCGTCGTCCGGAGACATTCGCGCGCTAACGGGGGGGCAGATCTGTTGAGCGCAGACGGCATCCGCGCCGGGATACTCTCCGCGCTTGAACTGCTCGAAGATTGGTTGAGCGTGGATCGGCAGTTCGTACACCTCACCGCTGAGGCCCACGTCGAACCGCTCGCGCATCTGCTGCTTGAGCTCTTTGCGTTCTACCCCGGCGGGGAGGTAGGCGATGAACTTGTAGAAATTGCTCTGATCGAGCTTCTGGGCCTTCGGGAGCGTGAGGCCGCCGACGCGCTTGATCGTCTCTTCGTAGGCCCTTGCAACTGCCCGCCGGGTGGCGATGAACTCGTCCAGGCGTTTCAGCTGGACGATGCCAATCGCTGCGTGCACTTCGCTCATCCGCCAGTTGTTGCCGAGGCGGGTGTGGAAGTTGCTGGTGAATCCGGCTTTGCCCTGATCGCGGTAGACGCGTGCCTCTTCGGCGATGCCTTCGTCGTCCGTGACGATCATGCCGCCCTCGCCGGAGGTCATCACCTTGGTGGGGTAGAAGGAGTAGGTGGAGGCGATCCCCCAGGTGGAGGCGTCTTGCCCGTCGAGGGTGGCGCCGTGCGCGTGGGCGGCGTCGCAGAGCAGGAAGATTCCGCGCTTCTTGCACTCTTCTTCGAGTCGGGGGAGCTCCGGCGTCACGATCCCGCCGATGTGGACGATGACAACACCGGCGGTCTTCTCGGTAATACGCGAGAGCACATCGTCGACGCTGATGGCGAGCGTTTCGCGGTCCGCATCGGCGAGCACCGGAGTGCCGCCGGCGTGTGCGACTGCCGCCGCAGTGGCGAAGAAGGTGTTGTCGGGGACGATGACCTCACGCCCTTCCACATCCAGGGAGCGGAGGACGATCTCGATGGCGCTGGTGCCACTGCTGACGGCGACCGCATATTTGCGTCCGCAGCGAGCGGCGAAGGCTTCTTCGAGGGCCTGACCGTGCTTTCCGAGGGTGAGACTGCCGCTGCGCAGGCTCGATTCGATGAGTGAGAGGGCCTCCTTGATATCGTCCTCGCTGAAGACAATGGAAGCGGCGGGAACTCGCATGAACGCCTCGATCTGCTGAATTGCCCAGCGCCGCCATTGCGAAAGGGGCACCCTGGCGAGGGAAGCGTGGCACTCGCCCCAAAAGCGTTCCCCAAGCAAACCTGAAGGTTCTCTGAATTTGTCAGGTCAGCAGCGGGAGGGTGACTTTCGCGGAGGTTCCGCCCTCGGCACGTTCAGAGAGATGGAACGTGCCCTGGTGGATGCGCACTATGCGGTCGGCAATCGCCAGCCCCAGGCCGCTGCCTTCGGGGAACACCTTGCGAGCGACGGCCCCGCGGTAGAAGCGCTCCTTGAGGCGATCGGGCGCCTCTTCGCCCAGCCCGATGCCGCTGTCCCGAACCTCCACCACCACGTCGCTCGCCAGCCTGGTGGCGCTGAGATGAACCGTCCCGCCGTTTGGGGTATAACGCCGGGCGTTCTCGAGGATGCTCACGAAGAGATCGTTGATCTGGTGCGGGTCGCCGGCGATCTCCAGCCCCCCGTCGATCTCGGAAGAGACCGAGAGGGTTGGCGAGGCGACTCGTGCACCTTCCACGAGCGTGTGGAGCACGTCGGAGAGCTCCACCACTTCCCAGGCGGTGCCGGAGGCGTCGCTCTCCCGTGCCAGCAGGAGGAGGCCGCTGATCGCGCGCGACATCTTCTCGAGGTTGGCGCGCGCCTGGGCGACCACTTCCACACGCTCCTTACCGTAGACGCCCTGTTCGAGCATCTCGATGTCCCCCTGGAGGACCGCGAGCGGCGTCCTCAGAACGTGCGAGGAGTCTGCGAAGAAGGCGCGTTCGCGGGCGAGCACCTCTCGCTGCCGCTCGACGAGGGCGGAGAAAGCTCCGCGCAACTCTCGAGCCTCACGGCTGCCACCCTCGGAGGCGGGAATCGATATGCCGAAGCCGGCGGCGGCGGTGGCGTGGGCGGCATCGGTCAGTTCGCGGAGCGGGCGCGATTCACGCACGGAGAGCCAGACGGTGCCGACGACGGCCATGCTCATGCCCAACACGCCAGCCACGACGGCCACGGCGGCGAGGCTCTGGAGAGAGTCATCGACCTCGGGGATCGGACTAGCGGCGATGACGTATCCGCTGACGATGCCGTCGTGAATGACCGGGTAGCGGACAGCGCGAAGCTTGGAACTGCCGAGCTTGAAGGTGCGAAACGAGACGTGGTCGGAGAGGCGCGAACTAACGGGCGCCGGGAAGCGGGATGTCCCGAGGTTGGACGAGCGGGCCGTCGGGTTGCCGGCGGAGTCCAGAAGCTCGACGAATTGAGCCGCGGAAGAGAGCTCTTCGACGGTTACCTGGTTATCGGAGCCGGGCTGGCTGAGGCGCTGTTCGACGGTTTCGGCGAGTCCTTGCAGGTTGTCATCAATGGAAGTCTGAAACGTTCGCTGCGCGTAGTAGAGGGTGAGAAGCACGACGGCGGAGAAGGTCACGAGAAAGAGCAGGACGAACGAAACGCTGAGCCGGGTGGCGAGCCGATCCGGATACTTCACCGCAGCACAAACCCGATGCCACGCACCGTTTGGATGAGGCGCCGACCACCGCCTGCCTCGAGCTTCTGGCGGAGGTTCGTGGCGTGAGCATCGAGGAGGTTATCGTCCACCCACTCGGTGCCCGGCCAGAGCAGCGAGATGAGCGTCTCGCGAGTGAAGACGCGGTTCGGCTTGCGGGCCATCAACTCCAGCAGGTGGAACTCTTTGGGCGTGAGCGGCACCGGTTGGCCCTTACGGGTGACGATGTGCGCGTCGACTTCGAGCACGAGGTCCTCGTACGAAATCGTGCTCGGCGAAGCGGGGCGACGGCGAAGGACGGCCTCAATGCGGGCAACCAGCTCCTCCATGGCAAAGGGCTTGACCATGTAGTCATCGGCCCCCGCACGCAGCCCCTCGACGCGGTCGCTCACTCCGTCACGCGAGGTAAGCATGATGACCGGCACCTCGGCCATCTCCTGGAGCTGGTAGC
>JBDSEP010000032.1:0-3241 GCA_039919985.1 Tepidiformaceae bacterium
CGGATTCCGAAGATTGTGTGGGAGCATTCGGCGCGGCGAGTGTTGACGATGGAGTACATCGAAGGGATCAAGATTTCCGACATACCGCGGCTCGAGGCGGCGGGGATCGACGCAAACCAGGTGGCGCTCATCATGACCGAGGCATACTGCGAGCAGATCCTGGTGCATGGCTACTTCCACGCGGACCCGCACCCCGGAAACCTCTTCGTGTTGCCGGGGCCAGTGGTGGTTTTCCTCGATTTTGGGCTTTCGAAAGAGTTGCCGGAAGAGTTCCGGCTGAACTATGCGCGACTGATCACGGCGTTGATTGCCCAGGACGAGGAGCAGATGGTGCTCGCCTTCCGGGCGCTTGGGTTCAAGACGAAGAGCAACGACCCGCAATCGTTGGTGGCCCTCGGGAAGTCGTTCTTCGAGTCTTCGGGTCCGGATTCGAAGCCGTACGTGGACGCGGATGTGATGCCGGAAGTGAACGAGCGGCTTTCGAAGGTGCTGAATGCGAACCCGGTGACGGAGATCCCGGGGGACATTTTGCTGATTTTCCGCGTGATTGGGCTGATGAGCGGCCTGCAGAAGCGGCTAGATAGCCACGTGAACATGGTGGACGCGATTCAACCATATGCGGAGGAACAGGCGCGCAAGCTGACGGGGGACACGGCGGGCGAAGCAGCCGCCGGTTAGAAGATTGAGCTGATTCGGTCCCAGCTTACGTAGGCGAGGATGCCGCCCTGGCCCGCGACGATGAGGCCGAGCGCGCCAATGAGAATCCGCTCCTTTAGAAGCTTGCGGCGGAGAGCGGCGTCGCTAATCTTCTGGGCGGCCGCCAGTTCGCGGCTGAAGAAAACTCGATCGTACTCGCGGCGAAGCTCCGGCTTGCTGAGGACTGAGTAGGCCTCGTTGGCGCGATTGAGAGCGATCTTGGCGCCCTCATCGACAGCCATCTGCTTGGCGAGGTCATCCGAGATGCGCGCGTAGGCGTTCTCGACGCCCATCAGGTCGGCACGCGGAGGGAGGTTCAGGATTCCGTAGTAGTCGATCAGTTCGCCCTTGGCCACGAAGACACCTCTCCTCTGTAGATCGGCCGGAGCGGCAGTTTCTTAAGGGCGATTGGCTACTTTGGGAGGGAGAGCCCACAGATGTAGTAGCGGACCTGGGTAAGCGGGGCCTCGCGGTCAATCTCCGCGCCGCCGAACACGTGGGCGAGGATGAACATGTTGAGGATGCCCGTGATGGCGGTGGCGCAGGTGAACACGCTATCCCGGCGAAAGACGCCGAGGTCCATCCCGTGGGCAACGATCTCATCGAGGGGCTGTCGAACACGTTCGCCGAGGGTCTGGGCGAGCGTCTCCATGGGCACTCCACCAAGCCCAAAAACTTCGCGCAGGACGAGGGCGATGATCTCCTCCTGGGCGAGAAAGTGTTCAAGGTAGCGCTCGCAGTAGGCGAGCACCTGTTGCTGGGGGGAGGCTTCGCCGGGCAGATGGGAGCGGATGGCGTCCGCCATCTCTTCCAGGATCTGGCGGACGATGTTGCCGTAAAGGCCCTCTTTTGAGCCGAAGTAGTAGTAGATCATCGGCTTGGTAGTCTGGGCATCGAGAGAGATTTCGCGGAGCGAGGTGGCGGCGAACCCCTTCTGGGAGAAGTGGCGGAGGGCGCTGGCGAAGATGCGTTCGCGAACCTCGGCCTCGCGCGGGGGAGGGTTCTGGGGTGAGTTCATTCGGACTCCATGGTGCCGCGACTCCGGTAGCTTCGAACGCCCGGGGGGCCATGATACGCCTGCCTCGGGTAGCGGACAGGACGTTGCCCGTGGGGGGCGGATAGACTACCTTCAGATGAACCTTTAATGCGGTCCCGAGAGGCTGCGAAGGGAGGGGGCCCGGCATGCCCGGCCAGCATTCGAACGTACCAGTCCGCGCCTGCCCACCGACTTGGGGGAGGCGTTTTTCATGAGCGAAACGCCCTACCTTGGCCCCGATGAACTGAACCGCACGCTGCGCCGGTTGGGTCACGAGATCATCGAGAACAACCACGGCACGGACCGGTTGATCCTTGTGGGCCTGCTCTCAAGGGGGTATCCGCTTGCGGTCCGGCTGGCGAAAGCTATCGAGGAGTTTGAGGGCGCGTCCGTGCCTGTCGGGAGCCTGGATATTGGGCTCTACCGGGACGACGTTACGCGGCGAGGAGCGGCGCCCCACATCCGGCCGAGTGATGTGCCGGGTGACGTCGACGGAAGCACGATCGTCCTCGTGGATGACGTGCTTTTCACCGGTCGGAGCATCCGCGCAGCGATGGACGCGCTTCTGGACTTCGGGCGACCGGCACGAGTGCGACTGGCGGTGCTGATCGATCGGGGGCACCGCGAGCTTCCGATTCGACCAGACTTCGTTGGGAAGAACGTACCGACGGCGCTCGTCCAATCGGTGCAAGTTCGACTGAAAGAGACCGATGGCGAGGACGGCGTCTACGTGTTCGGCGGGGAGACGACCGGTGCTTGAGACACGCACGGCCCCGACTGCGAGCCCGGAGACTGCCACGACCTGGACGGCGAAGGACCTGCTCGATACGGACGTGCTCTCCTTGGCGGAGATCGAGCTGATTATGGAAACGTCGGAGGCGATGAGCGAGATTCGGCAGCGGCCGGTGGCGCGGGTGGCCACCCTGCGCGGCACGACGGTTGTAACGCTGTTCTACGAACAGAGCACACGTACACGGGCGAGCTTCGAAGTCGCGGCGAAGGCGTTGGGCGCGGACGTGGTGAACCTGACGGCTTCCGGCAGCTCGGTGGAGAAAGGGGAGTCGCTCATCGACACGGTGCGTACGCTGGAGGCGATTGGCGCAGACCTGGTGGTGATGCGCCACGGGAGGTCCGGAGCGCCGTACCTGGCGGCACGCAACACGAAGGCGAGCGTGATCAATGGTGGGGATGGCACCCACGCGCACCCGACCCAGGCGCTACTGGACCTGTTCACGATGAGGCGCAACATTGGCGAGCTGGCGGGGAAGAAAATCGTGATAGTGGGGGACGTGTTGCATAGCCGCGTGGCGCGTTCGAACGTCTGGTCATTGACAGCGAGCGGGGCGGAGGTGGTGCTCTGCGGGCCTGCAACGCTGGTGCCGCGGCGGTTGGCGGGGCGCAGTGAATCGGGAAGCTGCGAAGTGACGACGAATTTCGAGCGAGCGCTCGCGGGCGCAGACGTTGTGATGACCCTGCGGATGCAGAAGGAGCGGCAGGGTGGAGGCATCG
>JBDSEP010000159.1:0-2991 GCA_039919985.1 Tepidiformaceae bacterium
CCAGAGGCGAAGTTCGCGATGCTCCACAGCTACGGGGGCTACACGACGAACGTGCCGCTGGAGGATCTGTTGCGCGAGGGGGTGATCTTCGCTGGCAAGCATAACGGAGAAGAATTGACGCAGGAGCACGGCTGGCCAATCCGGCTGGTGGTGCCGCACCTGTACTTTTGGAAGAGCGCGAAATGGGTCGGCGGCATCCAGTTCCTGGACCGTGACCGCCCGGGGTTCTGGGAGACGTACGGCTACCACATCTATGGTGATCCGTGGCGGGAAGAGCGGTATAGCTAGCGGCCGGCTGCGAGAGTGCGCTGTTGGAAGCGGCCCGTTACCGGGTGCTTGCGCCGACCCAGACGACGTCCGCAGTTAGGCGGCCAGTGGTGCGGTCCACGCCGCCCTGGATGACAACGGCGTGGCCCACCGCGGCGTTCCCGGTGCGGATGCGCTCGACGCTGAGGTCTGCGCCGGGCCCGATCACGATGCGCGTTTGGGCGGTCAGCAGGACCTGTGCCGGTCCGCGTTCGGTCTGAACTCGGAGGAAGTTCCCTTCACGCGAGAGAATGACGCCCGCCACGCCAGAGAGCCCCAGTCGCGAGCCTACGGGAGCAGTGGAGAGCGGCACGGCGGTCAGCGTGAACTCCCCTTTGGGGCTGCCGACTTCGTGGGAGACAGTCACGCGGCGACCGACCAAAGCCTCGTTCGCACTGAGCAGTTCGGCGAGCGACCCAGCGGCCACGGGTACGATGAATTGTTCGCCGTTACCCGTATCCAGCACCACGCGGGCGGCCTTGCCGTCCTTGGCTACGGCGAAGACGGTGACTCGCCCCTCGAGACCCTTGCGAAGCTCGCGGAGCTGAATCAGGCGTGGTTTCGCGGCCGGATTCGCGTTGGACTTTCCCACGGCAACGCTGCGCGCCGCCACGGAGGTCGTGTTGTCTTTTTTGGTAACCGTCCCGGCGACCGTCACGGAATCCCCGGCCTTGAGCGTAGAAGTGTCGAGCACCTGGTCCGCATTGGTGATGCCGGGGAGCTCGCCGAGTGCGAGCTGGAGGTCGCCGAAATCAGATGAGAGGGTGGCGGTTCGGGTGGCTCCTTCTCCGGTGGTGGCGGTGATTACGCCCTGGATCTGGGCGTAGTCGCTCTCATCCAGGACCTGGGCAGCGGCTGTTTCGACGCCGCCGAAGGATTGCGAGGCAACGACCGCGAGCAGCGCGAACAGGCCGATCACCCCGACCGAAACGGCCATCGTGAGCGCGCGGTTAGCGGCGAAGACGCGACCGAGAAAGCGAGGGCCGGGGGGCACAGAACCGGGGAGGACGGCTGCAGCCGATTCGGCAGCGACGTAGCGCTGGAATCGAGCGCGGGCGGTGGGAAGCGCGGCCTGCGATTCCGCCTGGACGGCCGGACGCAGACGCGTAGCGGCGCTGGCAACGGCGAGCAGGGGCTCGAGTTCGGCGCGTTCCGAGGCTGTGGTGTCAGCGGGGACAGCTCCTGAGGCGAGCGAGCGCTGGAGCAGTTCATCGTGGCGGTCAGTGCTCATCGTCTTCCATCCTTGGGATAGGCGACGGCAGCGAGCGCCCGCTGCATGGCGGCGAGGGCCCGACGCTGGAGGTTCTTGACGGCGTCTTCTGAGCGGTTCATGAGCAGCGCAGTCTCGGCGACGGAACGGTCGAGCAGGAAGCGGTGCGAGATGACTTCGTGCTGGTCTTCGGTGAGCGCGCGCATGGCAGCCACGAGGTCGTGGTGGAGATCGACGCCGGAAGCCGCGTCCGGTTCGGAGAGCTCGAACGTCTCATCCAGTTCGGCCGTGTAGCCGCGGCGGCCAAGTTTCTTGAGGTGGTCGCGGACGAGATTGCGGGCGATGCCGATGAGCCAACCTTCGATGGGTACGCCACGATAATCGAAGCGGGCGGCGTTGGCGAAGGCGATTTCGAAAACCTGGGAGGCGAGATCCTCTGCCTCGGGTGCGCCGCGCAGGCGGTAGCGGACGAAGGCGAATACCCCGCGATAATGCTGATCGAAGATCGACTCCCAGGCGTGTGGGTCACGGGCAACGGCACGCTGCGCGAGCGCTTCGGCGTTCGAACGGCCGGTAGCCGTTGAGTCATCTGTCTCCACCTCGAGTTCGCGCACAGCGGGTTCACTGTACGTATGGCGCAAGGCAGGCGATAGGTGACGGGTGACTCGGGCGAGGGTTAGCGCCAGAGGTGCTTTTGAAGGTAGGCGACATCGTGCCAGGCGCCGAGTTTGTAACCCATGTGGAGGTTGAGCGCCGACTGTTCGAAGCCGAGCGAGCGATGGAGGGCGAGGCTAGGCTCCTGGCAAGCGACCACGCCCGCCATCACCACCTGGACACCGAGGCGTCTTGCTTCGTCGATGATCGCAGTGAGCAGCGCGCGTCCGACTCCATGCCCGCGAAAGGCGTCGGCTACGTAGATGGATTCGTCTTTGGTGGTCTCGTACGCGCCTTTGGGGCTCCAATCGGAAAGCGCGCACCAGCCGGAGATCTCGCGGCGAGCCTCGGCGACGAGTATGGGGAGGCCCCTCGCCGTGCGCTGCTGGAACCAAGCGTTCCGCGAGGCATCGCTGGTGGGCTCGATGTCGAAGGTCGCGGGCGAGGTTGCAACGTAGAAGTTGTAGATCGCGTTGATTGCGGGGATGTCGGCGACGGTGGCGGGACGGATGGATGGCGACACGGACTATGGCTCGTTCGGGTCGAGTTGAACCTTGTTCGCAGCGGCCGATTCATACGCTTTCGTAAGCAAGCCTAGCAAGTCATCGTCGATCATAGTTGGCTTAACCTCGGGAAGCGGCGACCCAAGGCTGCCTTCGAGTTGGGAGAGAATGTCGGGGGCGTGGCGAGCGAAAACGGTTGGCCAAAGCCAAAGTGACCCTCCAGAATCGGTCACGATTGTCACCATGCCCGAGTCTGTGCCCTTCACCAGAACTCTAAGCGTCTTGCGTCGCACTCCATGCGTCGTCGCCACTCGTGCC
>JBDSEP010000060.1:0-6463 GCA_039919985.1 Tepidiformaceae bacterium
TTGCGGAAGCGGGTGAGGTTCGCTTCGAAAAAGTTGTTCGTCATCAGTCTCTCGGGAGGCCGAGGCCGCGGGTGGCGATGATGTTCCGCTGGATTTCGCTGGAGCCGCTGTAGATCAGTGGGGAGACGTTCGCAAGATGGCCTTTTTCCATGATCCCATCGAGCAGCGCGTAGCGGGAATCCGGCTCGAGGGCACCGGTTAGTCCCAGCAGGTTGACGCCGAAATTCGTGATGCGGGCGGCCAGTTCGGTCGCGAAGACCTTGATCACCGAGGCCTCGTAGTTGGCTACGCGGCCCGATTCCTGCATCCAGGCGATGCGGTAGCTCAGAAGTCGGCCGGTCTCGTTGGAGAGCCACATATCTGCGAGCTTGTGACGAAGGATGTCCCGATAGGCGCCGCCCGAGGCGCCGCCCGGTTGACGCTCGCGCATCTGGTCGGCGAGGAGTTCGAGCGTTCGTTGATTGGCGGCGACGCTGGCGACGTTTGAGCGCTCGAAATCGAGCAGTGTCATGGCGACATACCAGCCGTTGTTCTCTTCGCCCACGCGGTTGGCCACTGGCACGCGAACGTCTTCGAAGAAGACTTCGTTGAACTCGTGGTAGCCCGCCATGTTGACTATCGGGCGCACCTGGATCCCTGGAGACTTCATATCCGCGAGGACGAAGGAGATGCCCTTATGCTTGGGGGCGTCAGGGTCTGTGCGGACCAGCAGGAAGCACCAATCCGCGTGGTGGGCGCCGGTGGTCCAGATCTTCTGGCCGTTCACGACGTAATCGTCGCCGTCGCGGACGGCGCGCGTCTGGAGGCTCGCCAGATCGCTGCCAGCGCCGGGCTCGCTGTAACCCTGGCACCAGACGGTCTCGCCACTGGTGATGCGGGGGAGGTGCTCTTTTTTCTGCGCTTCGCTGCCGTGGACGATAAGGGTTGGGCCGATCATCCCCACGTTGAAGACACGCCCGGCGTCCGGCGCGCCTGCGTAGGAAAGCTCTTCGCTAAAGACCATCTGCATGACGTGCGGCCAAGCCTGGCCGCCGTATTCTTTGGGCCACGCGGGCGCGACCCAGCCTTTGGCTGCGAGCTTCTTGAGGAACGCGATTTGCTCCGGCCAGTTCTCCTGGCTTGTGGGACGAGCCGGACCCGGGCCCTCCGGCACGGAAGTTCGCAGGAAATCGCGGACCTCGGTGCGCAGGGCGATGTGCTCGGGTTTGAACTTGAACTCCATGTGATCCGTCCGGGGCCGAAACTGAACGACATTCGGGGCCGCGTCGTAAGTGTACGGCAACCCCTGCGGGGTGCAGTGACACGGTCTCAGTTCTGCGTGGGGTCTTCGGGAAAGTAGGCGAACATAGCGAGTTTACCGGGCTGACGGCGAAGGACGCGCTTCCAGAGTTGGTCCGGCTCTGCTTCGAAGAGGTCCCTCTGAAGGAGCGGTACGACGAACCAACCCTCGTCCTTGATTTCGCGTTCGAGTTGGCCCGCACTCCAGCCCGAGTAGCCGAGAAAGAGACGCAGGTGGGCAAGGCGAGGCGCGGTATCAGCGGCGGGCAGGCTGAGATCGATGAGGCCCGCGCCGCCTGCCATGGGGGACCAGCCGGGGCCCGGTTCATCGAGCGGAACGGCCAGGCCGAGCACAGCGGAAGGCTCTACCGGTCCGCCTTTGAAGAGGATCGCGGGGGGCGAAACGGCGAGCTCCCAGCTTTGCAGGTGATCGGCAACATCGATGGCGAGCATCCTGTTGAGCACGAGACCGAAGGCGCCGTTGGAATCGTGCATGCCAATGTAGACGACCGTGCGCGAAAAGTTGGGGTCTTCGAGCCGGGGGCTGGCGACGAGAAGCATTCCGGGGATGAACGGGTCCATCGTGGCGATCTTCGCAGAACTTTCGTCGCGTACAACCGTGCGAGCGGGGGCTAGAGAGGGAGACGGATGCCTGCTGAGCGTAGTTCCGCGCGGAGTCGGCGGTGGTCCGGTTGCCAGCACGCCATTTCGGCCCAGAACGCGGGGCTGTGGTTGTGCTGCACCAAGTGGCAGAGTTCGTGGACGATGACGCAGTCGATGAGTTCCGGGCGCAGCATCATCAGGCGGTAGCTTAGGCGGATCGTGCCATCGCGACCGCAGCTCCCCCAGGCGTGCCGCTGGCGGGAGATGACCACGCGTGAGGGGGTGTGGCCGAGTTGGGCTGCGCGGTGGGCAACCTGCGGAGGGAGCAGGAGTCCAGCGGCGGCGCGATACCAGGCGACGAGCCTTGCGCTGGCGGCCTGCTCGGTGCGCTGCGCTGCCGGCGGACCGTGGGGCGGCAGTGGAGCGAAATCCGGGACGGCGGGCAGGCAATCGACGACCGGACGTTCTTCGCCGAGGTAGGGCAGAGTCGCTCGCTGGCAAAGCGGGATGGCTTCCGGAGAAACCGCGGCTTCGGCGCGGGCGCGCGTGATCCAGGCGCGGCGAAGCGTGAGTGCGGATTCGATCTCCGAGACGGCCGTGCGCATGGGCGCCCGAACGAGCAGGCTACCGTCCGGTTCGAGGCGGATGGCGATCGTTTTGCGCCGGACTTTACTGCGCTCGACCACATAGCGGACGACATCGCCGTCGATGCCGATGGCTTTCGAACTCGACCTCACGTACGGGCGACCTCCTGGAGGAAGGCGAGGCTATCGACGACTGCCCGGTCGAGTGAAGAGGCGAGCGGCTTAGCACGCTGACGGGGCGGGATGAGGTCGTGGCCAGCGCCTACGATCCAATCGATGACGATCGACGGGGAGAGAGTGTAGCCAGCGACGTCATCCGGCCCACCGAAGGGATCCTTCGTGCCCTGGACGATAAGCGTGGGCGTGCTCAGGGATTCGAGGTGCGCGGTGCGTGTGCGATCCGGGCGACCGGGAGGATGGAAGGGATAGCCGAGGCAGAGCAGCCCGGCGGCGCCGAGTTCGTCGGCGACCATACTGGCCATCCGCCCGCCCATTGATTTTCCGCCGACAACGACGCGGGTGGAACCGCATGCGGCGTGCGCCTCGCGAAAGGCATCGAGCAAGATCTGTTCGCGGTCCGGGGGACGGCGCTTGCCATCAACGCGGCACCTGGCCATGTAGGGGAACTCGAATCGGACGACGCGGCAGTCGGCGAGCGCGACGGACCCCGCGAACGCAGAGAGCCAGGGATGGTCCATGGGGGTGCCCGCTCCGTGGGCGAGGAGGAGCGTGAGCGAAGCCAGCGGGGAGCCGTCTTCTATCAGATCCATAGCATCCTTCCCGGGGAGCGATTCTTCGGTTGTTGCCGCCATGACTGCATCGTAGGCTACCAAATATCCGGGCAGTGCCCATCCCCTTCCGGAGGTCCTGCCCGCAATGCTCAAGGTGGAAGTCTCTTACCGCGGATTGATCGTGGTTGGGCTTGCCGTTTTGTCGCTGTGGGCGCTTGTTCAGCTGTGGCCGGTGCTGCTGCTGGTGATCACCGCGTTCATTTTCATGACTGCGCTCCTCCCGTACGTGGAGTGGCTCTGCCGCCGTGGTATGCCGCGGGTGGGGGCGGTACTTCTGATGGTGCTAGGCGTGCTGGCTATCGTCGGCGGACTGCTTTCGATTGTTGTCCCAGCAGTCGTTGATGAGTTCCGGGACCTGAAGCAGAACCTGCCGGAGGACGCCCAGAAACTCGAGGAGTTCGCGGCGAATCTTGGTTTCGAGACTGAAAACTGGGGGCTGAAAGAGCGAGCGCACGATATCGATTGGGGTTCGTTCGTCTCGGGCAGGGCGGCCGTCAACTACGGTCAGAAGGTCGTGTTCGGGATTTTTTCGGCGTTCACGGTGATCGTGCTCGCTGCGTACCTGCTGGTGGACACGCCGAGGTTAAACGCTTTCCTCTATCGCTTTGTGCCACCGGGCCGGGAGCCGGAGGTGGAGCACTTTCTCCAGGCGATGAACCGCGTGGTCGGCGGCTACGTCCGCGGACAGGTGATTACATCGCTGGCGATCGCGATCTACACAATGACGGTGCTGCTCATTCTCGGGGTACCGAACGCGGTGGCATTTGGGGTGCTGGCGGGGTTCGCGGATATCATCCCGCTGGTGGGGGCGCTCATCTCGATCGTCCCAACAACGCTGGCGGCGTTCCAGGAGTCGCCCACCAAGGGACTGATCGTGCTCGGGGCGTTGCTCGCCTATCAGCAGTTCGAGGACCGCTTTTTGGTGCCGCGGATTTATGGGCAGACGTTGAACCTGCCGGCACTCGTCGTGCTGTTGGCCGTGCTCGTGGGCGGCGAACTGCTGGGCATCCCGGGCATCCTGCTCGCTCTCCCGGCGGCCGCAGCCGGGCGTGTCTTGCTCGATTACTACCTCGACCGGCGCAACCCGGGGGCGTCAACGATGGGCGGTTCGCCAGCGGAGATCCTCGCACCAGATTCCAAAGTACCGGAGGCCTAATCCATGACTCCAGAACGCGCCGTTGGCAAGTGCGCCGAAAATCATCTCGGCTCGTACGGCTATCCCACGCGACCCGCTGAGCCGTACCCGTTCTGTTCGAAGTGTGGGTGTCCGATGGTTTGGACGTGCGCCAACTGTGCCGCCGGGCTCCCCGACGATAACGACGAACTGACGGCCGCGCGGTTCTGCCGGCACTGCGGCCAGGCCTACTTTGATGACGCTCCACCGGGGACCGGGCGAGGGTAGGTTCGGCGGGAGCCGCGTAGTTTTGCGCTGCCGGCTGATCGGTGGTTCACTCCACCCGTGTTTTCGAGTGTGCTTGTCGCGAACCGGGGGGAGATTGCGGTGCGAATCGTGCGCACCTTGCGGCGGTTAGGCATTCGTTCCGTCGTGGTAGCGTCGATTCCGGACCGTCGAAGCCTGGCGGTGCGACGTGCCGATGCCGTCGTCCTGCTCGAAGGCTTTTCGGCTGCGGAGACCTACTTGGATATGGACGCCGTGCTCGCGGCGGCGAAGGCGGAGGGATGCGAAGCGATCCACCCCGGTTACGGCTTCCTGAGCGAGCGGGCGGAGTTCGCCGAACGGTGCGCTGCCGAAGGCATTGTCTTTGTGGGGCCGCCACCGAGTGTGTTGCGGGGGATGGGTGACAAATCTGCCGCAAGGCAGTTGGCGGTGACGAACGGCGTGCCGGTGGTGCCGGGCTGGGACGGAGAGGACGACGAGGCAACGCTGGTCCGCGAATCAGCGCGGATTGGCTACCCAATCATGATTAAGGCGCGAGGCGGCGGAGGTGGACGCGGGATGCGAGAGGTGTTCGCGCCGGGCGAAATGCCCGGGGCGATCGAAAGCGCACGTAGCGAGGCGCTGTCGGCCTTTGGAGACGGAGGGCTTCTTCTCGAAAAGCTTTTGACCGGGGCGCACCATGTGGAAGTGCAGGTGCTTGCCGATGGACACGGAAATGTGATCCATCTCGGGGAGCGAGAGTGTTCGGTGCAGCGGCGGCATCAAAAGCTCATCGAAGAGACACCGAGCCCGGTGGTGGATGACGAGCTTCGGAAGCGGCTCACGGGAGCAGCGCTACGGCTCGCCGACGCGATCGAGTACGTGAACGCGGGCACGTTCGAGTTTCTCGTTGGGGCGCCGGACGAAAGCGGCCTCCGGCCGTTCTACTTCCTGGAGGTGAACCCGCGATTACAGGTGGAGCATCCCGTGACGGAGGCCGTCACCGGGCTAGATCTTGTCGAGTTGCAGCTGCGCGTTGCGGCCGGCGAGCGACTGCCGATTGCCCAGGGAGACGTGGTGGCTCGCGGCCATGCGATCGAGTCCCGGATCAACGCGGAAGACCCGCGGGACGGGTTCAGGCCTTCGACGGGACGCATTCGCTCCATCGGGGAAGGGAGCTCGCGGTTCGATACGGGGTTCGGCGCAGGCGACGCGATCCCGTCGCAGTACGACTCCCTGATCGCCAAGGCAGTGGTCCACGCCTCCAGCCGGGAGGAGGCGCTGGTGGCCGCCGAGAAGGAGATGGGGCAGATCAGCGTCGAGGGGGTGCAGACGAACGTGCCGCTTCAGCGCGCGATTCTTGGCTCCGCGGCCTTCAAGGCGGGTGAAGCGACCGTGGACTGGCTCGAATCGAGTTTGGCGGAACTGCTCGAGGCCTCTTTGGTGCCGGAGGCGGCCTGGACGGCGGCAGCGGCCGTGCTTTCGGGGACGCAGGGGAAGGGCGCGCCATCACCGTTCTCCGGGTCAGGATGGCTTGGCGCTGGGAGTGGGGCGGTCTGGCTGAGCAGCGGCGGAGAGACTCGGCTCGTTGCAGTCGGCGACGTGCGGGGGGATTCTGGGGGGTCGTCGTATCGCGTGACATCCCAGAGGGCGGGGCAGTTCACCGTGACTGCTGGCAACCCGAAGCTTGAGTTCGGGGTGAGGCGCTGCTCGGGCGGCGACGCTGTGGAAGTGTCCGAGATCGCACCCGGAGCGCGCGGCTCGTGGCGGTTCGCAGTGGTGGCGCCGCCTGCACTACCCCGGCGGCCGCAGGCTGCGACGTCCGGAGC
>JBDSEP010000172.1:0-4011 GCA_039919985.1 Tepidiformaceae bacterium
GACGGCGCCGCAGATCACGATTGCGGCCAACAGGCTCAGTATCCAGGGCATCAGCTACACCTCACGCTCGTTCGAGACTCGAATATGCCTAGACAGTAGCAGGTTGCTGGCTGCCGGGGGCTTGGTCTACGCCCCATCCTTACTTGGACGCCGTCAATCCCCTGCAGGCGCAAGAGTTACCTCATCGCCCACGTTCACCACTCCGGCGCGCAGCACCGCAGCGTAGACGCCCGCGCAGGTCGCGTTCTGCCGCCCCGCGAACTTCAGGACCGCTGGGGTGCTCGCTCCCGATTCAGGGTCGAACGTGATCATCACGCAGCGCCGGTCCTCGTGCGTTATCACGATCTCCGCCTCGCCGACGCCCAACGTCTTTCCCACAAGCTCCTTCTCCGAAAACGCGGGAGCGTCGTTTTCGATCACGAAGTTCATGCGGAACCGCTGGTGAGCCGCGACCACATCACCAGCCGTCGCCAGCGCGCGAATTGTCGACCCGTAGATCAGTGAGACGTAGGCGACATCCTGGCTCCCCCGGTAGTCGCTGTGCAGCCGAACGCCCACGCCCGACTCCTGCTCCAACTGGCGCCGCAATTCGTCGCTCTCGATCGGCAGCCGCGCTCCTTCGGGCATCTGCACGAACAGCCGCTCCTTGCCATCGACCTCTTCCCAAACCGGTTGACAGGCGAGCAGCCCGCGATGTTCTCGTCCCGTAAGCCACGGGAAAGCGTTGTGCAGCCCGTCCCGCACGAAGGCGTAGCCCCGGTCGCGGGGCAACCCCTGGTAGCCGAGCGCACATGACGACAGTTCTTCGCCCCGCATCGACTTCACCGGGTAGCGCGCGATCGTCTGCAGGATGCCCACTGTCACTCGTCCACACCTCTCTAAAGTCCAGACACCCGACTTTAAGCGCGCCGCGTCTTGGCCGCGACACGCGAAGAGCGGCGGGAAACCGGCCTCGCCGCATTCAAGTTCGACGCGCGTTGTATCGTTCGTCCTGCATGGCCGCCCTCGAAGCAACACCGATTTCGCCTGCCGAGCCCGGCTTCGGACGATTGCACGCCGCCTCCTACGCCGGGCTCCTCTGTGTCGGGGTCTACGCCACCTCATTCGGCCCTGCGATGCCATTTCTCGCGCGACACTTCGGCGTGTCGCTGGACCACGCAGGCCTCCTGGTTACGATGCTCTTTGTCGGCTCCATCGTTGCTTCCGGGGCGATGACGGTCTATTTCCACCGTTTCGAGCCGCGGCTCCTCGCGCTCGTCGGCCTCGTTGTCGTAGCGGGCGGCGCGATGGCCCTGGCGCTCACCTCCTCCTGGCCGCTCGCCCTGCTCGCAGTCGGCATTCTCGGCATCGGCGATGGCCTGCTCGTCGCCGCAGCTCACTCTGCGATCGCCAGTACCGCCAGCGATGTCCCCCGCGGGCTCAACCGGCTCAACCTCTGGTTCGCGGTCGGTGCGACCCTCGGCCCCGTTTGGGCCGGGGTGATTCTCCTCAACCGCGGCGAGCATGCCGTTGTTTACGTCGGCGTCGCTGTCATCTGCGTGGCAGCGGCCGCGCTTCTCGCCACCGTACCGCGCAGGCCACTCACGGAGACCGCTGTCCACGAGAGCCCGCACCTCCGCTCGCGCGCCTTCTGGACGATGGGCGCCATCCTCTTTCTCTACGTCGGAGCGGAGATCGGCCTTGGCTCCTGGGTGGCTTCCTACTCCACCGAGGCCTTCGGTGCGGGCGTCATGACCGGCGCGCTGGTGACCGCCGGCTACTGGGGCGCGCTGGCTATCGGCCGGATCATCAGTGGCGCGCTCTTCGGCCGTGGGATCTCACCGCTGGCGGTCCTCGTCGCCTCCATCGCCGGAGCCCTGTTCACAAGCGCCAGCCTCGCCCTCGCGGATGGCAATCTCGCGGTCGGCGTATCTGCGGCGTTCGCTACCGGCCTCTGCTTTGGGCCCATCTGGCCAGCAGCTATCACGCTGGCAACACGCGGCGCCGCCTCCGGTGCGCCGGCAGCAATGGTCACCATTGGCAACGCCGGCGGGATCCTCTTCCCCTGGCTGCAGGGCAAGGTCCTTGTCGCCGCTGGCCCGGGCCGCGGCGTCGCGCTTACTGCTCTGCTCTGCCTCTTCATGCTCGTCCTGCTTGCCAGCCATCGCCAGCCGAGGCTCATTCAACAGCCCGCGCCGGGAAATTCGCGACCGCCATCACCCTGATCGCGCTTGCGCTCCGCGCCGCTCCTGCCGCCTACTATCTGCATGACCCACCCCTGGCACGATATCGCCGTCGACCCCGCAACCATTGGCGACGCACTGCCCGTCGTCATCGAGATTCCGGCGGGCTCCAAAAACAAGTACGAACTCGAAAAGCTCAGTGGCATCCTCAAACTGGACCGCGTGCTCTATAGCTCCGTCCACTATCCGGCGAACTACGGCTTTATCCCGCGCTCATACTGCGACGACGGCGACCCGCTCGATGTCCTCGTCCTCGGCCAGGAAGCGGTTCACCCCCTGACGATCGTTTACGTTCGGCCTATCGGCGTCATGCACATGCGCGATCAAGGCAAGGCGGACGACAAAGTCCTGGCCGTAGCTGCTAACGACCCGGCGTTCAACCACATCCTCGAGCTCGAACACGCCCCGCCACACACCATGCTCGAAATCCACCGCTTCTTCCTCGATTACAAGGTGCTGGAGGAGAAGGAAGTCGTCGTCGACCCCTTCGAAGGGCGCCAAAAAGCGCTTTCGGTTATCAAGCAGGCGCTTGCCGATTACTGGACGATGCGCAGCAAAGAAACTTAGGCCCGCGCGACATGCTGAGCCACGCCTCGCTGGAGCGGCAGATCACGGGCATCCTCGCTGTCTGGGGGATCGCGGGAGAGGCACAATTGACACCGGTTTCCGGTGGCACGCTGAACTGGAACTTCGAGGTGCGCGCCGCGAGTAGGCGCTACTTCCTTCGCTGTTATCGCTCGAACCTCGAGACCGAACGAATCGAGGGCGAGCACCGTCTGTTGGAATGGGCAGCCGCGCGGGGCATTCCCCTGGCGCCTACCATCCCCCTCCCGGGTGGGCGAACGCTGCATCTCGCCGGGGAACACCGCTGGGCACTCTTCCCGTGGCTGGAGGGGGCGACGGTGGAACGCGGGCAACTATCCCGCGCCCAGGCGAGGGCGCTCGGCGAGGCGCACGGCCGGGTCCACTCGGTCCTCAGCGCCCACCCCGATAGCGGGAGCGCAACCTTCACAATGCGGTGGGACAAGCAGCAATCCATGGAAGCGCTCCAGCACCTGCTCTCCGTGGGCGCAGAACGTGGCTCAGAGGGCTGGATCTTGGAAGGCATCGCGCGCCAGCTCCGGCAGCTCGAAGCCGCGGAGGTCTCCCCTCCCGAGCACTTCGCTGCTCTCCCCTGCCAGCTGCTCCACGGCGATTTTCACGACCAGCAAGTGCTCTTCAAGGGCGACCGCGTGACCGCCGTAGTGGACTGGGAAATCTGGCACACCGACCCGCGGTCCTGGGAGTTGGTCCGCTCTCTAGCGTTCTCACGGCTGCTCGATTCGCCCCTCCTCGAGGACTACCTCGCCGGCTACCGAGAACACGTGCAGCCATCTGAGGAGGAACTCCAACTCGCTCTAACGCTCTGGTTTCAGAGTCGGCCGGTCGGGCTCTGGGTCTGGTGGGCGTACCTCAAAGACGCCAACGAACGCGTCAAGGAATTCTTCCCATCCATGCTCGCCGAACTGGACCTCGTCACCGACGACCGATGGACGACATCCATCAGAGATCGTGTTCGCAGGTTCAACGCGACGTAAGACGGTTCCAGGTTCAGTCCAGTCGCCGGGCGATCCGCCCGTCCCAGCGCATCCACTCGATCCGCCCATCCGCTCCCCGCAGAAACTCCGAACGTTCGCCTGCGTGCGATCCGCCGACAACAACCGTCGCATCGGGCGCCACGAAAACAAGGTCCACCAGCTCCGGGGGAAGGGGTCGGTGGCGGCGTTCGGCGAGGCTCCGCTCCGGACTC
>JBDSEP010000233.1:0-2603 GCA_039919985.1 Tepidiformaceae bacterium
CGGCGGGAGGGCGATGCAGCAGCGATCTCCACGCGGCGAGCGGCGGACCTCTACGGCGCTGAGGTATTGGCGACGGACATTGGGGATTCGGCGAACAACGTGACGCGCTTCCTGGTCCTGGGCCGGGGCAAGCAAGAACCGACCGGGCGGGACCGGACCTCGATCGCATTCACGTTCGCTCAGGACCGGCCGGGATCGCTCGCGGGGGTGCTGACGGCGTTCTCCGAAGCGAATATCAACTGCACGAAGATCGAGAGCCGCCCGACTAAAGCGACCTTCGGCGAGTATGTCTTCCTGATCGACTTCGAGGGACATGTTGATGAGGCGCCAGTGCGCGAGGTGATGGAGGTCGTCGCCCCCCTCTGCATGGACCTGAAAGTGTTCGGTAGCTATCCCAGGTTCTAGTACTCCGCTCCGCGGCGAACCGGCTGGCCCCCCAGGCGCACCATCCACGGCAACTCCAGCCGTCGCGACGCCGAATCACATTCACTTTCGACCGCAGCGCTAGCGCTCTCACGCGCCCGAAATGGAGAGCTTGCCGCCGAGTGTGGTCGGTCGGATGCGCCAGGCGACCATCCCGAGGTCCCGGAAGCGCGCTTGCAGCGTCTCGCGCGTCCAACCGGGCTGGTCCGCCAGCCGTTCGCCGAGTTTCGCAGCGAAGGGGCCGAACTCTCGTGGGCTGGCGACGACCTCCCAGGGACCTTCGCCGGTGACGGAGGTCCACTCCCAGATGCCGGTTGTCACCGTGCTATCCACCTGGAAAGCAACGGCGGGGTTGCTCTCGGCGAGGCGGGTCTTCCGACCGGGAGTGGTGAGCCCGCAAAGGGCACCTTCGAACCAGGCGTAGAACATCGGCACGAGAAAGAGCTCCGTGCCAGCCGAGAAAGCCACACGCACGAGGCGTTCGGATTCGAGGGCGGCGGTTATCTCTTCGCCGGTAAGGTCGCGCAGGGCCATGGCTGCTCCAGTGCCCGGCGCCGACTATCGGCGGCGGGACGAGGTGGGATGCCCGTATAGTCGGGCGGGGGGCGCACTCGCGCTATTTCGCAGACCTTGTCGGAGGGATTTGCCCGTGGAAACGCTTCGCCTAGGGCTGATCGGCACGCAGTTCATCGGCAACCTTTACGTGCATTCGTTACAGCAGGTGCCGGGAGCGGATATCGTGGCGGTGGCCGCGCCGAACAGCGCGGAGGCGTTCGCTGTGCGCCACGGGATTGCGGAGCATTACACCGACTACCGGGCGATGCTCGATTCGAGTTCGATCGACGCGGTGCTGATCGCCACGCCTAACGACCTGCATCACGAAATGACTCTGGCGGCAGCGGCGGCGGGCAAGCATGTACTCTGCGAAAAGCCACTGGCGATGAGCCTGGACCAGGCGGACGAGATGGTGGCGGCCTGCAACTCGGCCGGCGTGGCGCTGATGTACGCCGAGAACCTCGTTTTCGTGCCGATGTACCAGCGGGTGAAATCCCTTGCCGACAAGGGCAGCATCGGCAAGCCGTTCCTCGTAAAGCAGGCACAGTCCCACGGCGGGCCTTACTCACCATGGTTCTGGGATATCGATCGCGCCGGGGGCGGGGTGCTCCTGGATATGGGCTGCCACAGCATCCACAGCATCTGCTGGACGTTTGGCGCCTGGCCGGAAGCCGTGACAGCGACGATGGGGCGATATGCCCACGCGGAGAAGGGTGAAGGGGAGGATCACGCAACGGTGCTGCTCCATTTCCCGGGCGGAGCGCTTGGGATTGCCGAGAACTCGTGGGCGATGCCGGGCGGGAACGACCACCTGGAGGTGTACGGGCCGCAGGGGCGGTTGACGGCGAACCTGGAGCGCGGCCCGGCCATCGCGATGTACATGGCGCCTGCGGGCGAAACGGCGTTCGACGCGGCGAACACGCGAAACGGGTGGCAGTACCCGATGTACGAGGAAGCGTGGCAGTTCGGCTTTCCGCAGGAACTTCAGCATTTCGTGGACGTGGTTGGCGGGCAGGAAGCGCTGAAATCCAGCGGCGCGGATGGACGGCGGGTGCTCGAGATCATCTGCGCGGCGTATGAATCCGCGCGGCTGGGACGGCGCGTCGATCTCCCCTTTGTGAGCCAGGCGAAGCGACCGATCGACCACTGGCTCGGACGGGCGTAGGCGAGACTCGCTCTTCCGGAGGGGCAGCGACCCGTTCGAGCAGCTTGATCAAAACGTCGTAGGTGGCATAGGCGTCGGGCAGGGCGCCATGCTCACCCATGCGGCCGATGCCGAGGCGGTCGGCGACGTGGCCGAGGTTGAAGCGATCGACGGTATCGCCGCCTTTAAGGATGGCGCGCGCGAGCGGTTGGATATCGAGGGCGACCGGTGCGAAGGGCCAGGGCAGATTCACGCGGCGAAATGATTCAGCGAGGAACGCCATATCCTGTCCAATGCCCCAGCCGGCGATAATCGCGCCTCCGCCGATCTCCGCGATTTTGGCGAAGGCGGCTTCCAATTCGATGGCGCTCTTCCATGCTTTGGGGCTGTAGCCCACCACCTTGAGCGCGCCGGGGATGGCGTTGCCGATATGCTTCGGACGCACCCGCGAGCCCCAGGAGAGCTCCTCCGGGAGGCCGGG
>JBDSEP010000187.1:0-4433 GCA_039919985.1 Tepidiformaceae bacterium
GACAGGTGGTGGTGCGCTGAACCCCGTGGACCTTTTGGACGGCCTCGGTGATTGCATTGCCGAGGCAATCGAGGTCGTCGGCCTCCAGCTGCACTACGACGTCGTACGGGCCAGTGACGGTGTCCACAACGACTACTCGCGCGCCGGGGTAGGTGAACTCAGTGATGGCCGCGCCGACCGCCTTCGCTTTGCCGACGTCCGTTTCGATCAGGACATAGCCGCGTACCGCCATGTGGAGCCTCCGCCGTTTGGTAGGGCGAATCATAGAGAGGGGCAGAGGCGTGTCAAGAACTTAGCGAGCGAACTGCGGCAGCTCGTAGGTGAGCTGGAGTTCGCCTGCGGATGCTCCCGCGTTGACGGTGACTGGGAGCGTGAGTTCCACCTGAGTGATGAAGCAGAGCGCCTCTTCGCCGCTACGGCAGTAGTAGACGGATGCCGCGCCCGTGAGGGTGGCGGCTCCGGGCTTGAGCACGACGGGGAGAGGCAGCGTGATAGTCGCCTCGTCGCTGGACCAGGAGAGGTTGGTCTCCCCCAGCTCCACAACCGCAGGGTTGGAGGAGGAGAGCGCCAAGCGCGAGGGGGCCTGGCTGTTGAGATGGTAGCCGGCCGGGGCGTTGAGGGTGACTCGCAGGTTTGTTGCACCAGGAAACACGGCTTGCGGTTCTGATTGCACTTTCGTGGAGCGCCCGGGGGTGAGGGCACTCGCCACGGAGAGGTTGGAGAGCGTGACGGTAGAGACCTTCCCGCTGGCAACGTCGAAGGCTCGCACGAGGTGGTTATTGGTGTCGGCGACGTAGACGATCCCGCGCGCGAAGCCGAGGCCGGCCGGCTCATCGAACATCGCAATCTGGCCGGGCCCGTCGCTCCATCCGCGAGAACTGGTGCCGGCCACGGTGGTCAGATCGAAGGTTGCAGCATCGACCCGGCGGAGCTCGTGATTATAAGTGTCGCCGACGTAGAGCTGGCCATCCGCGAAGACGACGCCCTGAGCGTGCTGGAGTTTTGCTGCCTTGCCGCGTCCGTCATCGTTCCCGTAATCGAAGAGGCCGGTGCCCACGAGCGTTTCGACCTCGCCGTCGCCGCTTACCGCGGTGCGCCGGAGGGAGCTGGATTCGGGGTCCACCCAGTAGAGGTAACGGCCGTCGGTGGTGAGGCCGCTGGGCTGGGCCAGGGTGGCCTGAGTCTTGCGATCGCCATCCGCGATGCCTTCGCGGCTGGTGCCGGCGAAGACCGTGATGCTCCCCTGGGCGAGGTTTAGCGCCCAGAGCTGGTGGACTCCGGCCATGGAGATGTAGAGCGTCTCGCCTACCTGCAAGAGGTCCCAGGGTGAAGCGAGCGCGGTCTCCTTCGCCTTCGAGGCCGCCCCGGGTAGTTTGTCGAGCTGTTTGCCAGTGCCTGCGATGGTCGTGACTTCATTAGTCTGCAGATCGACTTTGCGGACGGCGTGGTTGCGGGTGTCGGCCACGAAGAGGTGTTTGCCATCGGGGGAGAGGGCGAGGCCTTGAGGCTGACGGAAGGTGGCTTCGTTGGCTTTGCCATCGGCGAAGCCTTCGAGGCCGGTACCGATGGCGGCCTGGAGCTGGCCCGCAAGGTCGGCGACCAGGATGCGGTTGTGGCCGGAATCGGCGATGAATAGACGCCCGCCAACGTCATCCGCAAGCACTTTCGCGGGGTAGGAGAGAAGCGTTGCGGTGGCCGTCGCTTGGGGAGAGAGGCGCAGGGGCGTCCGGTCGATCTTTCCTTTGGCTTCGAACTCCTGGACGAGCGAGGCGAGGATCGGTTGAAAGAGCGGGTAGACGCCCTCGCCGGCGTGGCTCCCCGAGACGTTGCCGGCGGGGTCGATCAGCACAAGGGTTGGCCAGGCGCTGGCTCCGAAGGTCTCCCAGACCTTGAACTCCGGGTCGTTGATCACCGGATGGGCGAGGCCGTAACGCTGGACCGCCTCGCGGATGCTGTCGTCGTCGTGTTCGGTGGAGTACTTGCCGGAATGCACACCGATTACGACGAGCGCATCGCCAAACTCGGATTCGAGCTTCTTCAGGTCCGGGATGATGTGTTGGCAGTTGATGCAGCCGAGCGTCCAGAAATCCAAGAGGACGACCTTGCCCTTGAGCTGAGCGAGGGTTAGCGGTTTTTCGACGTTGAACCAGGTGACGCCTGTGGGGAGGGCGGGCGCGGCTTCTTTGCCCGCCCAGGATTTCCCGGCGGCCTGCGTGGCCCCTGTCTTCGGCGATTTCAATTCGCTGCCCCCCGCGGCGCTCTTCTGGCCGCCACCGCAGGCACCGGCAAGGGTTGCGAGCAGGAGGAGGAGGAGCGCCCCTGCTATCAGTGTAGATGGCGAGGTAGATGGCGAGCGAAGTGTCTTGCTTCCGGGCAGTGGCAACGAGGGCACGGTGTCATCGTACGGTTCCTGGAGGAAGGTTCGGTTACGCGGGAATTACGGCTTCAACGCCGGCACCTCGCATTCGACGCGCGGAGTACTGGCGGCGGAGCTGGGGCGCGTTGGACGACCGCTTTGTATACTCGGAGACCCATGACTGACGCCTCAATTCTCCCTCCCGGCCTCGAGGCCGATGCGCTCGCGACGCTCGCTGCTGCTGACTCCGAAGCAGCGCTGGAGCGCTGGCGCGTGGAGTGGCTTGGGCGCCAGGATGGGCGGCTGACGGCGCTGCTGCGCTCGGTTCGCGAGCAGCCCGCTGAGCGGCGCGGGGCGTTCGGGGCGGCGGCGAACGAGTTAAAACAGACACTGGAATCGGCGCTTGCGGCGCGACATGAGGCGAACCGTGAATCGGCGCTGCGTGAGCTGAGCACGAATGCTGCGATCGATGTCACGCTTCCCGGCCGGCCGCAGGCGATTGGCCGGCTTCACCCGGTAACGCAGACGATGCGAGAGATCGTGAAGGCGTTCGAAGAGATGGGCTTTCGGGTGGCCGAAGGGCCGGAGGTGGAGTGGGATCGTTACAACTTCGATGCCGCCCGAATCCCTGAGGACCATCCAGCGCGCGACATGTGGGATACGATCTGGGTGAACACGCTGATCGATGGCAAGCGGAGCATGCTGCTGCGGACGCACACGACGCCGAATCAGGTGCGGGTGATGGAGCGGACGCCTGAGCCGCCGATCCGGGTGATCGTGCCGGGGAAGTGCTATCGGCAGGAGGCGACGGATGCCACGCACGAGTGGATGCTCACGCAAATCGAGGGGCTTGCCGTGGGCGAAGGTGTGCGGATGAGCGATCTGAAGGGCGTGCTCTACAGCATGGCCCGTCGCCTCTTCGGGTCCGAACGAAAGATCATCTTCCACCACAGCTATTTCCCGTTCGTGGAACCTGGCGTGGAGATGGCGATGGACTGCTTCATCTGCCGGGGAAACGGCTCCGATTGCAGGACGTGTCACGGCACGGGCTGGATTGAGATTCTGGGGGCAGGGATGGTGCACCCGGAGATTATCGAGAACGCTGGATACGATTCGGCGAAGTACACAGGGTTCGCGTTCGGGCTGGGTGTGGAGCGGGTGGCGCTGCTGCGCTGGGGAATCGAGGACATCCGGCATTTTTACCAGAACGACCTGCGGTTTTTGTCGCAGTTCTAGCCGTTGGCTATTGGCCGTTGGCCGTTGGCCCGAAACCGTCTGGAGACGAGCTATGCGACCGTTCCGCGACTTCCGGGTGTGGCAGGATTCGCATGAGTTGACGCTGCGAATATATAAAGTGACGCGCTTGTTTCCGCGGGACGAGCGTTACGCCTTGACGAACCAGATGTGGCGAGCGGCGTACTCGATCCCGATGAATATCGCTGAAGGTTCCGCGAAGGGCGACCGAGAGTTCCACCAGGCGCTGCGCATCGCCCTGGGTTCCGCGACCGAGCTGGAATATCAGCTCCTGCTGGCGAAAGATCTCGGCTACCTCCCGCTGGCCGAGTACTCCGAGGTGGACGCCCGCGTGCTCTCTGTGAAGCGCCAGCTCGTGAGCTTTATGCAGAAGGTTCAAGCGCCCGTTTCAGAAGCCAACGGCCAACGGCCAACGGCCAACGGCCCCGCCGACGGCCGACGGCCGACAGCCGGAGGAACTCCATGAAATTGAGCTTGAGTTGGTTGCGGGATTATGTGGATGTCGATCTTCCGGTAGGGGAGCTGGCGCGGCTGCTTATCGATTGCACCGCTGAGGTCGAAAGCTGGGAGAGCATCGGCGCGGAGTGGGACCGGGAGCGGATTCGGGTGGCGCAGGTGGTGACTATCGAGCCGCACCCGGACGCCGACCGGCTGAGGCTGGCGACGGTGGAGACTGGCTCCGGGCAGCAGCGCGTAGTCTGCGGTGCGCCGAACCTGGAGGTTGGCCAGAAGGTGGCGTTCGCCACTGAGGGGGCGGAGTTAATCGACGGCCACACCGGTAAGCCTGCGAAGTTGAAGCTGCGACCGATCCGTGGCGTGGAGT